>JBMZST010000187.1:0-3910 GCA_049623265.1 Porticoccaceae bacterium | reverse complement strand
CGGATAATCGTCGCAAAGCCACGGTCGAATATACTCTAATGGACCAGGTTAATGACCGCTCAGTGCATGCCCGGCAATTGGCTGAGTTGCTCAAAGACTTACCCTGCAAGATTAATCTGATTCCGTTTAACCCATTTCCGGGCTCAGAGTACAAGCGAGTGACCAATACAGCATTGGATCGCTTTAGGGACATTCTCGCGGGGGAGGGTTACACTGTTACCGTGCGTACCACCAGGGGCGATGATATAGCCGCCGCCTGCGGACAGTTGGCCGGGGAAGTCAATGATCGCACCAAGCGCCAAGAGCGCTACAGGCGCAAGCTAAATGAGGTGCAGCCGGTGAAGATTATCGACTAACTAAGTTCGCCGCTGACAGACAGCTTGGAGGGGATGTTAAGGAAGTAATAACCAGAGGGATTCTGACCATGAAAACAGCTAATTATTTACTGATCGCTGTACTGATTTCTGGCCTGTTGGGCTGTGTATCCAGCATAGAGACGAAAAGACGTGCCGCAGATCCACAGGAAGCATTTTCCCGGCATATTAAGCTGGCTATGCAGTATATAGGTAGCAAGAACCGCGATCTGGCCCGGGTGCATCTGCAAAAGGCAGCTAGGTTTGAGTCGCGAGATCGCCGCGCTAAACTGCACAATGGCTACGGCCTGCTGTATCAGATGGAGCAGGAGACAGCGCTGGCAGAAAAGCACTTTCGCAAGGCAGTCAGCAGCGATAAAACGGATAGCACGACGCGCTATAATTTTGCCGCCTTTTTATACAATCAGGGCCGGTTTGAGGAGGCGCGTAAGCAGATGCAACTGGTCAGTGCAGATTTGGATTATGAGCGCAGGCCCCAGGCGTTTTACATTTTGGGCTTGGCGCAGCGTCAGATCGGGCAGCAAGCAGAAGCCCTGAGGTCGTTTGAGAAAGCGACCCAGTTAATGCCGGCATTTGCGCCGCCCTATATTGAGGCCGCGGAGATTTATTTCTCTCAGCAGCAGTTGCCAGTGGCCAAGCGAGCGCTGGAGCAATACAGTCTGCTGACTCAGCCCACAGCAAAAAGTCTGTGGTTATCTGTGCGGATAGAGGACAGCTTTGGCAACCGGGATGCGGCCGCCAGCCAGGGCTTAAAATTAAAGAACCTATTTCCGTATTCCAGTGAGAACCTGGAGTACCAAAACTGGTTAAAGCAATAGCGAGAGAGATTCTGTGTTTAGCGAGACACCTATAATAAGACGCAAATCGCGACAGATTATGGTCGGCAATGTACCTGTGGGTGGCGACGCACCAATCTCTGTGCAGAGCATGACCAATACCAGTACCGCTGATGTTGAAGCCACAGTGGCACAGATTAAGCGTATACAGGCCGCTGGCGCAGATATTGTTCGTGTCTCAGTACCTTCTATGGACGAGGCCGAAGCCTTTGGCCAGATTCGTAAGCTGGTGGATATCCCCCTGGTGGCAGATATTCACTTTGATCACAATATTGCCCTGCGCGTGGCCGACCTGGGTGTTGATTGCCTGCGCATTAATCCGGGCAATATCACCCGCGAGGAGCGACTGCGCGAGGTGATTGCCAAGGCCCGCGATCTGGATATTCCGATTCGTATCGGTGTCAATGCTGGCTCTTTGGGCAAAGACCTGTTGCGCAAATATGGCGAACCCACAGCTGAGGCATTGGTAGAATCTGCCATGCGCAATGTAGAGTTGCTCGACAAGCACAACTTTGAGGACTTTAAAGTCAGTGTTAAGGCCTCAGATATTTTTATGGCCGTCGCTGCCTACAGAGATTTAGCCAACAGAATCGAACAGCCGCTGCATCTGGGTATTACCGAGGCCGGTGGCCTCAGGTCTGGCACCGTGAAATCTGCCATTGGCTTGGGTGCTCTGCTGCTGGACGGCATTGGTGACACAGTGCGTATTTCCCTGGCCGCAGACCCCGCGGAAGAGGCCAAGGTAGCCTGGGATATGCTGCGCAGCCTGCGTTTGCGTAGCAAAGGTATCAACTTTATCGCCTGCCCCAGCTGTTCGCGGCAAAACTTTGATGTGATTAAGACCGTCAACGAATTAGAGAACCGCCTGGAAGATATTTCAGTGCCCATGGATGTGTCTATTATTGGCTGTATAGTCAATGGCCCGGGCGAAGCCAAGGAGTCAGATTTCGGCTTGACCGGTGGTACCCCTGCTAACCTGGTGTATCTGGATGGACAGCCGGACCATAAACTCGACAATGATAATCTGGTCGATAAATTGGAGGCAGAGATTCGCGCCAAGGCTGCAGCCAAAGAACAGCAGTTAGCCACAGAGGCGGCTAACCTCATTGCCAAAGGTTAAAAAACCGTTTACGAGAGAATTCAGTACGCTATGAAAATCCAATCCATCCGGGGCATGAATGACTTGCTCCCAGAACAGTCCGCCACCTGGCAGTATCTGGAAAGAACTGTGGCTCAGGTGCTGGCCAGCTATAGTTATCGCGAGATTCGCTTTCCGATACTTGAGCAGACCGAGCTGTTTAAGCGTGCGGTGGGTGAGGTAACAGATATAGTCGAAAAAGAGATGTACAGTTTCGACGATCGCAATGGCGACAGCCTCAGTCTGCGCCCAGAGGGAACCGCTGGCTGTGTGCGCGCCTGCACTCAAAACGGCCTGCTGCACAATCAGACCCAGCGGCTGTGGTACACCGGCCCAATGTTTCGTCATGAGCGCCCACAAAAAGGCCGTCTGCGCCAGTTCCATCAGATCGGTGTCGAGGCCTTTGGTTTAACCGGTCCAGATATAGATGCCGAGCTACTACTGATAACCGCACGTCTATGGAAACGGCTGAAAATTGACCATGCCGTCACCCTGCAGATCAATTCTCTGGGTACCGCGACAGATCGCGCTACCTATCGTGCAGCTCTGGTGGACTATCTTATGGCCCGCCGTGAGCAGCTGGACGAAGACAGCCAGCGCCGGCTAGAGTCAAACCCCATGCGTATTCTGGACAGTAAGAATCCGGATACCCAGGCATTGCTCAATCAGGCGCCGGAGCTCAAAGACTTTATTGATCAGGAATCTCGCGACCATTTTGCCCAGCTCTGTGCTGTGCTTGACGCCGCTGGCATCGCCTATCAAGTCAATCCGCGTCTGGTACGAGGGTTGGATTACTACAGCAAAACAGTGTTTGAGTGGGTCACCAGTAGCCTGGGTGCCCAGGGTACGGTCTGTGCTGGTGGTCGCTACGACGGGTTAGTCGAGCAGTTAGGTGGTAAGCCCTGTCCCGGTGTTGGCTTTGCCATGGGTGTTGAAAGGTTGGTGCTACTGCTTGACGAGTTGGGCGCAGTCCCCGATAGTGTCGGCCAAGCCGTGGATCTATATCTGGTGGCAGTGGGTAATGTGGAGCAGCAGGCGCTGGTATTGGCAGAAAATCTGCGCAGCGACTGCCCGGAGATTAGAATAGAATGCCACTGTGGCGGTGGCAGTTTCAAATCGCAGATTAAGCGAGCCGACAAAAGCGGCGCCAGAATTGCGCTGATACTGGGTGAAGATGAGGCGGCTGCCGGCACTGTGGGGGTCAAGTACCTCCGTGAAGACAGGCCTCAGGAGACAGTAGCCCAGTCGGATCTGGGCAGGCTGTTTAATAGCTAGCCCGTAGCTAAGTCTAGTGTGCAGCTAGACAGTTTTAATCAATTTTGAGTATTTAAGGAATTACAGTGGCAGATCATCTATCAGAAGAAGAACAAATCGAAGCATTTAAGCAATGGTGGGCAGAGAATGGCATGGCGTTAGTTGCCGCACTGGTGCTGGTGGTAGGTGGTTATTTTGGCTGGCAGTTCTGGCAGGACAAACAGCAAACTCAGATGGAACAGGCCTCTGACCTCTATATTGAAATGATAGATATTGTCAGCAGCCAGACTGATGGCACGCCCCTGACA
>JBMZST010000186.1:0-3943 GCA_049623265.1 Porticoccaceae bacterium | reverse complement strand
TGGTTTCAATACTCTGAATATCCATGATTTTTTGGGGTTTTAGCGCCGCCGTATTACAGCCCAGCGCAGGCACCCAGGTCTCGGCATCCGCAGTCATAGCCCGAGCCACATCTACAATATCGGCAATTACCGATGAAGCCGTTGGCTCTGAGCCGGCGCCGGGCCCGTAAAACAGGGTGGTACCTACCGCATCTGCATTGACCATCACTGCGTTGGACACATCATTCACACCAGCAATCAGACAGCTCTCTGGCACCAAGGTGGGGTGAACTCGCAATTCAACGCCCTGATCCGTCTGTCGAGTAATACCCAGATGCTTGACTGCGTAACCCAGCTCGCGAGCGTAAGAAACATCTTGGGGTTCAAGCTGAGTAATGCCATCGGTGTAGATGCCATCCAGACTCAGAGGCATACCAAAAGCCAGGGACGTCATGATCACCAACTTATGTGCCGCATCTATGCCCTCAACATCAAAAGTAGGATCTGCCTCGGCATAACCCTTTTCTTGAGCTTCGGTCAGCACATCGGCGAACTCACGCCCTTTGCTGTCCATCTCCGAGAGAATAAAGTTAGTAGTGCCATTAATAATGCCCGCCAGCCAGTTAATTCGGTTGCCCGACAGCCCTTCGCGCAGAGCCTTAATAATGGGAATACCACCCGCCACTGCGGCCTCATAGGCAATCATCAGACCGCGAGCCTCGGCGGCAGCGAAAATCTCCATACCATGCTGGGCGATCAGAGCCTTGTTGGCAGTCACCACATGCTTACCATGGTCTAACGCAGTCATTACCAGCTCATAGGCCACTTCGGTGCCGCCAATAAGCTCAACCACAATATCTATATCCGGGTTCTTCGCTACATCGAAGATATCTCGCGTAACATTAGCACCCGACGTATCACAGGCCGGATTGTCGCGACGGGCACCGACCTGCGATATCACTAGATCGCAGTTGGCGCGTGAATTGATTTGTTGTGAGTTGCGGCCCAAAACGTTGTAAACGCCGGCACCCACTGTGCCTAATCCGCAGATGCCGATATTGACCAATCGCACCCTGTTTCCCCGAGCTGTTAATGTTGTGAAACGGCTGCCCTTGGCGCCGAAATGAACGGTTGGACCCAGTGCAATCACAGGCCCTCCCAATATGGTGGGTAATTTTATACTATTCCAGAAAATAGTCAGGCTTATTTTGCCTTCCTAGCAAAGAAATCCAGCGGCTATCCCGGTTAACCGGCGCGACTAGGCCGCCAAATCAGCTATCGGATTGGCTCAAACCCAGTACGCGGGCAAAATCAGCTGCCGGCTGGTAGCCTGGGATCAGGGTACCGTCCATCAGTATCACCGCTGGCGTACCGGTTACGCCTACTTGGCGCCCAAGCTCAAAATGCTCAGCCACAGGGTTGTCGGTACAGACAGCACTGGGAATCTTCTCGCCATTTTTAGTTCTGGTAAATACATCCTGTTGATTATCAGCACACCAGGCTGTCGCAATTTTATTGTAAGATTCCGAGGGAATGCCCGCTCTGGGATAGGCCAGATAACGCACCTCGATACCCATGGCGTTAAGCTCTGGCACCTCACGGTGAAGCTTGCGACAATAGCCGCAGTCCACATCGGTGAACACATTCATAATTGCTTTAGTAGCACCCTCCGGCTTGAAGATAATCATATCCCCGGTATCTCTACCAGCAAATATCTCCTGGCGCATTTCATTGAGGCGCAAATCACGGATATTGACAAACTGCCCCGGGCGAACCTGATAGAGATTGCCATCAAAGAAATGCTTGCCGTCGACAGACACGTAGAGCAAAGGACCACCCTGAACCTGAACCTCGTAGAAGCCGTCGAGTGGCGCTGGACTAACTACCTGATAATCAAGGTCGCCACGAGCGCCTTTCAACTGCTTAACAATGCGCTCGCTAACATCAGCCGGCACCTCTGCCAGAGCACCCAGCGATAGCATCAGACCGACCATAAGCAGCTTGGCTGTAACCAGACATCTGCCCACCCCAGATACAGCTGAGAGAAAAGAATTGATTAACAAAATAAGGACCTTATTGAAAATGGAATACCCATTGGAGTGTTTCTAAGGGCAGGGGTTCCCCCTGTTTACAAGCTACGGAACAGAGCCATACAGGCAATGCAACAGGGGGAGCCGATAGTGAAGAGGTCGCAGAGGGCTGCGATTACAGCGCTTCTTCGCCGGTCTCACCGGTACGGATACGAATGACCTCATCCAGCGATGAAATAAAGATTTTGCCATCGCCAATCTTACCTGTGGCCGCAGCCTTGGTAATCGCCTCGACAATGCTGTCGACCATATCCAATCCGACGGCGATTTCGAGTTTGATTTTTGGTAGAAAATCCACCACATATTCGGCACCGCGGTACAGTTCGGTATGGCCTTTTTGACGACCAAAACCTTTCACCTCAGTTACAGTGATACCCTGAACGCCAATATCAGCTAGGGCTTCACGTACATCATCAAGTTTGAACGGTTTAATAACAGCAGTAATTAATTTCATAATTCTTAATCTTCTATCTGGCTACTTATGGAAAATGTCAGAGCTAAAGATACCTGTTTCTCCGCAAAAATGCACCAGCACTGCAGCAAAAGTATAGAACAAACGATCAGGCATAAAAAAACCGGGGCCTGTGAGGCCCCGGCAAAGCTGCAAAGAGTGTATTTAAAACCGTGGTTCTAAAGACTCAGGGGAGAGCATTAGCTCTTTGCATTGACAAACTCAGGGTAGGCTTCCATACCGCATTCTGCGATATCGACACCACTGAACTCTTCCTCTTCTGACACTCGGATACCCATAGTTATCTTGAGTATTGACCAGACAACAAAGCTGGCACCGAATACCCAGACAAAGATGGTAGCAGCGCCAATCAGCTGACCAGAGAAGGTAGAGCCGTCGTTAGTCAGGGGTACCAGCAACAGACCCAGCAGACCCACAACACCATGTACAGAGATAGCACCTACAGGATCGTCGAGCTTCAACTTGTCGAGAGTCAGGATGCTGAATACAACCAACACACCACCAGCAGCACCGAACAGTGTTGCCTGCAGGGCAGTAGGCGTGGAAGGCTCAGCAGTAATAGCAACAAGACCAGCCAGGGCACCATTCAATGCCATAGTAAGATCCGCCTTGCCAAACAGCAGTCGAGCAACCAGCAGAGCACCGATCAGACCACCAGAGGCCGCGGCGTTAGTATTCATAAATACAACTGCCACTGCGTTAGCGCTCTCAACAGAAGCTGTAGCCAGTACAGAACCACCATTAAAGCCAAACCAGCCCAACCACAGGATAAAGGTACCCAGAGTGGCCATAGGCAGGTTAGCACCAGGAATCGCATTTACCTGACCGTTGGGGCCGTACTTACCCTTACGGGCACCCAGCAACAGAACACCAGCCAGGGCAGCAGATGCACCAGCCATATGAACAATACCGGAACCAGCAAAGTCAGAGAAACCCAGGTCACCCAGTGTGTACATACCGAATACGGCTTCGCCACCCCAGGTCCAAGAACCTTCCACTGGGTAGATAAAACCACACATAACAACGGCGAACGCCAGGAAAGCCCACAGCTTCATACGCTCAGCAACAGAGCCAGAAACAATAGACATGGCTGTAGCCACAAATACAACCTGGAAGTAGAAGTCAGCAGAAGGCGCATAGGTTGCTGGTTCTTCAACGCCAGTGGCGCCATCGCCAGTAATTGTGCTTAGGAACATATCACCGCTGTACATAATGGAGTAGCCACAAACCATGTACATGGTGCAGGCTACTGCGAACAGCGAGATATTCTTGGTCAGAATCTCAGTGGTATTCTTTGAGCGAACCAATCCCGCTTCCAGCATGGCAAACCCTGCGGCCATCCACATGACCAGGGCGCCACACATCAAGAAATAAAAAGTATCTAGTGCGTACTGTAATTGAA
>JBMZST010000185.1:0-3946 GCA_049623265.1 Porticoccaceae bacterium | reverse complement strand
GACTTTATTTTTGATGTGCGCTGTCTGCCCAACCCCCACTGGAAGCGGGAGTTGCGCGTGCAGACTGGCAAGGATCCAGGGGTGATACAGTTCCTCGAGGCCCAAGTAGATGTAGCCTCCATGCTTGCCGATATTATTGGCTTTTTGACGCGATGGATTCCTAAATTTCAAGCCAATAACCGCAGCTATCTGACGGTGGCTATTGGCTGTACCGGAGGTCAGCACAGATCAGTCTATCTGGCCAATCGCCTGTGCGAACATTTCTCCAAAGAGCAGCCCTTTGTTCAGGTTGTACACAAGGAACTGACAGAATGATTCGGCGCCAGCTACCTATTATCAATAAACTGGGATTGCATGCTCGGGCGGCGACTAAGTTAGCCAGTGCCGCTGGCCATCACCAATGTGCAGTGCGCACAGGCAAAGAAGAGCCTCTAGTAGATGCCAAGAGCATTATGTCTCTGATGTTGCTGGCCGCTAATCAGGGAACAGAACTTATTTTTGAGTTTGATGGCCCAGACGAGCAAGCGGCCTGTGATGAAATTACTGCCCTGCTGGAAGATTATTTTGGTGAGGGCGAATAGCACCAAAAAAGCTGACAAATTCAAGTAATCCCTGTCAGTCAGGGTCATTGCTCGATAAGATAGGATCCCTCCAGCTCAAAAACCGCAGTTACCTGGTTTTATTAGGGAACAGATATGAGCAATATCATTGAAAACAACCTGCTGACCAAGCTAGGTACATCGATTGATTCCGCCACGTTGAATCAGGTGCGCCATATCCTCAGTAATTTGGCGCCACCAGATATTGCCCATCAATTGGAGACCGCACCACCTAAATTTCGACGCATACTCTGGGAGCTAGTGGATCCAGAGATCTCCGGCGAGGTGATTCATGAGCTGTCTGATGAAATTCAGATGGAGTTCCTCAACGAGATGGACGGCGCCGAAGTCGCCTCGCTGACTGAGGGTCTGGATGTGGACGATATTGTGGATATCCTCCAACAATTGCCAGACCGGGTGATTCCCGAGGTACTACAGGCCATGTCTGTCCAGGACCGGCACCGGGTAGAGTCAGTACTTACTTATAAGGAAGATACCGCTGGCGGGCTAATGGATACCGAGGTCATCACGGTGCGCCCAGATATTTCCGTGGATGTTGTGCTGCGCTACCTGCGCCGCTTTGAAGAGATACCAGACATTACTGACAATCTATTTGTGGTTAGCCGAAAAGATGCCTTTCTCGGCAATCTTCCTCTGGGCAAACTTTTGACTTCGAGCCCAACCACCACCGTGCGTGAAGTAATGAATACCGAGGTTCAGGCGATCCACGTCAACCTCACAGACTCTGATGTAGCCCAGCTGTTCCAGCGCTATGATCTGGTTTCAGCCCCAGTGGTCGACGATCAAAACCATCTGCTTGGCCGCATTACTATCGATGATGTGGTCGACGTTATCGTAGAGGATGCCGATCACTCATTACTGGCCATGGCCGGTCTGAGTGATACTGAGGACACTTTCTCATCCATAGTGCGCACCGCACCGCGCCGGGCCCTGTGGTTGGGCGTCAATTTAATCACCGCCATACTGGCCTCTACAGCAATCAGTATGTTCGAGGAAACCCTAGACAAAGTAGTGGCCCTGGCTATTCTTATGCCCATTGTGGCCAGCATGGGCGGTGTTGCTGGCAGCCAGACTCTGACTGTAATGATACGTGGCATGGCGCTTGGCCAGGTGGAGCGCGGCAACCTGTCCTGGCTACTGAGCAAAGAATTTACCGTGGGTGCACTCAATGGCCTGCTCTACGCGTTAGTGGTGGGCGCAGTGGTGTCTCTGTGGTTTCAGGATATTACCATGGCCCTGATTATTGGTATGGCCATGGCGATTAACCTTATGGCCGCAGCCTTGACTGGCACATTGTTGCCAGTGTTGCTGCGCTCGATAAAAATAGACCCAGCATTGGCTGGATCCGTCATTCTGACTACAGTCACAGATGTGGTGGGTTTTGTGTCTTTTCTGGGATTGGCTGCGGTGTTTTTATCCTCATGACAGATGAATCAGAGTCTACAGAGCACTCCGCCGATTCGGAGCACCCGACCTATGACGGACCCAGTAAATCTCAGCTCAAACGAGAGAGTCAGGCGCTGCAGGATATGGGCAAAAAACTGGTAGATATGCCCAGTGGCAAACTGGACAAGTTTCATTTACCAGAAAGTCTCGAGGAAGCCATCCGCGAAGCACGCCGACTCAAGAGCCGCGAGGCAAAACGACGCCATTTGCAATATATTGGCAAGCTGATGCGGACTCTGGATATTTCTGCGATCCAGGAGACACTGGATCTTATGGACCATCATTCCCAAACCTATCGGCAGCATTTCGCCCAACTGGAACAGTGGCGCGACCGAATAATCAATGAGGGCCACCGGGCCATAGAGGATTTTATAGCCCTGCACCCCCAGAGCGACCGACAACAGTTGCGGAATCTGCAGCGCCAAGCCAACAGAGAGATGGAACAGAAAAAACCGCCGGCGGCCGCACGCAAACTGTTTGCTTACCTCAGAGAGCTGTCAGAATAGCTTAAACCACAAATTAGATCAGTTTGCGGTGCTGGGCTATGGGCATTTTCCCCCTGTAATGGGCAATCAAATCCAGATCGAGCTCAGCCACTGCGATGCCGGGCTGATCCTCCACCGAAGCCAGAACATTACCCCAGGGATCGACAATGGCACTGCCACCCCAGAGACCCCTCTTCTTATGGCTTCGGTCCACCATATTGGCACCCAGCACAAACAGTTGATTTTCAATGGCTCGAGCCCGCAGGAGAAGCTGCCAGTGAGCCTCACCAGTGACCGCAGTAAAAGCCGATGGCACCGCCACCATCTGAGCACCTAAATCAGCCAGCCTCTGGTACAGCTCGGCAAACCTTAGATCGTAACAGACTGTCAGCCCCAGATTCCCCAGCTCGGTAGACACCGCCTTTACTTGCTCCCCAGCGCTAAAGTCATCCGACTCGCGGTAAGCTGTGCTGCGCTCTCCCGCAGCTAGATCTGCATCAAACAGATGAATTTTGTCATAGTGACCCACAGCCTCAGCCTGGGGATTAAACAGATAGCAGCGCGTGTATGGCCGCGGCTTAGACGCAACGACCGGCACAGTGCCTCCCACCAGCCAGAGCCCATGCTCTTGCGCCTGCTGAGACAAAAACTGGCGAACTGGGCCGTTTTCGTCGGCCTCAGCCTTGCCGGCCGCAAGAAAATCAGACTGGCCGTAATAGGCGAAATTTTCCGGCAATACCGCCAACTGTGCACCAGCTTCAGCGGCTTGCTGCAACAGCGTCTGGGCATGGTGCAAATTACCAGCCACCGAGCCCTGGGGTTTCAACTGCATCACAGCGGCAACGATTTTCACTGGGAGTCCTGACCCTCTGCCCCGGACGGCACAGCCTCTGAAGATTCGTCCTCTTGGACATTTTTAAGCTCTGCAGCAAAAATTTTATCCACCGCTACCTCAACATCGTCCCAGGGGCCCGACACCTTGTAACTGATACTAGACAGTCTATCTACCTGTTTCTCCACCAGTTTGCTAGTTACATAAACACCGGCGGCGGCCGGTAGACCGCCCATCAGTGCTACAACCCAGGGTAGATTAGTCGCCACAGGCAGTGTCGCCACTAATTGGGCATCCACGGTTTCGCGCGTGAGATCAAAGTCACCCGCTATACTCATACGCCCCGAAGGCATTCTCATTTTAAGTGGGTCAGCTAGCTTGGCGACGCCGTCCTCAAATCGGATATTGCCGCTGAGGTTGTTGTAGGCCAGGTTTTGCCCCACCACATCAGAAAAATCTAACTGCAAGCGCCGCAACCAGTTGGCAAAATTAAACAGACTAATAAGCTTTAAGGCGGCATCGGCGCCACCCGGGGACTTGTAGAAACTGCCATCCTCTAGTCT
>JBMZST010000184.1:0-3955 GCA_049623265.1 Porticoccaceae bacterium | reverse complement strand
GACAACAGTTTTTCCGCGGCCTGGTTTATTTGCGGGGCACATTATGCCAAAGAACGGTGATAAAATGTTGGCTTTAATGTGCGGTGGTAGATCAGTTGGGGACGGCTAATCAAAGTCGTCGTCAAAATCGTATTCCTGAACCTGCTTCTCAATACGAGCCTGCTCAAGTTTCAGTTCCAAACGACGCCGTGACTCGAGTTTTATCTGGGCCTGCTGCTTGTCAGACAACGTGCTTTCAGACTCCTCGTCCGCCGAGTTGGCATCGGAATCCTCCAGGTCTTCACTGCTCTCTATATCATCTAGATCATCGCCCATAGTCGAACTCCAACCAGTGCCAATAAGTATTTCAACCTACAATCACAGCCTGATACCTGAAAAGCGAAAAATAAGTCTAAAATCTCCGTTCGTCAAGATATTAAATAGTCGCTGCCGATCCCATCAGGTCCCAGAGTCAAACCGCTGGGAAGAGCACCGCGTAACCCTAGGTATAGACTGCAACCGACGGTTACCACAGGAGACTTATTTTGATCACCAAAAAACTACTTCACTTTTCCGCTGCCCTTCTGGCTACAGTTACGGTGGCTATCGCAAGCCAGACTACGGCAGAGGAACAGGTAGCGATTTTCGCTGGCGGCTGCTTTTGGTGTATGGAGAGCGACTTTGAGAAACTGGCAGGCGTTAACTCCGTAGTCTCTGGCTATATTGGCGGCCATGTAGCCAACCCCAGTTACAAGCAGGTCTCGGCGGGCACCACCGGGCATACAGAAGCGGTGGAAATACGGTTTGATGATCAGACCATCAGCTTTGACCAGTTACTGGCGCATTTTTGGGTCAATATTGACCCTCTGGATGGCGGTGGTCAGTTTTGCGATCGCGGCCAGCAATACCGCAGCGAGCTATTCTACCTCGACGAGAGTCAGCGACAGGCTGCCCAGGCCTCAATGACGGCCATAGCCTCCCAACCGCAATTTGCTGGCAAGTTACAAACGCAGCTCACCGCCGCCACTGAATTCTATATTGCCGAAGACTATCACCAGGATTATTACAAAAAGAACCCAACGCGCTACAACTACTATCGCTGGAGCTGCGGGCGCGATAAACGTCTGCGGCAGCTTTGGAGCCAGTAAATAGCCCCAGTGGTTAAAACATGTAATGGCTTCAGTGCACCACCAGCATATCTGAGGTCAGGTAGTGCAGTACTTTCTCTGAGGTGTTGCCGATAAACTTGCCCGCCAGGCCACGATTGGCTGCGCTGCCAATGATCAGCAGAGAACTATCTCCAACCAGCTGAGCCAGCTCTCGATCAACCTGGCCCGTCAACACCGCAACTGTAGCTGACAACTGTAGCTCTTGGCACTGATTATTGAGTTGCTCCTCGGCCCTGGTTAGCGCCTGCTGGGCGCTTTCATGCCAGAGTACCGACTGACCTGGAAGCGGCGGCACATAGGCTGTAGCCACATTGGCCGCACTGAAGTCAGGAATCACAGAAACCAGTTCAAGCGGCAAGCCTAGAGCCTCTGCCATACCTTTAGCCTGGGCAATTACATGCTGATTGAGGCGGCTATGCTCAGGACTTTCGTCCAATGTATCAACAGCGGCCACCACTTTTTGTAGCTCCTGGCCCTCACCATTGACTAACCATACCGGGCAGCTGGCGTCACGCAGCAAATGCCAGTCTTCCGGAGTTTGAAATATATTGGTTATGCGCGATTGGCGATCTCCCGCCACCTTTATCACAAGATCGGCACCCATATGATTGGCGGTGTCCACCACTGATTTATTCCAGCGTTTTCCCCAAATAATTTTGGAGGAGAAATGCACATTGTAGCGATCGGTCAGCGTCGCCAGGTGAGTCTCCGCCTCCTCGAGAAGCGCCTGCTTGATATCCCTGTAGTTATCAAAACCGATGTATTTATGCAGTTCTTCAATCTGGTTGTAGACCGTCATCAATATCCGCAGTGACGCCTGATTGTGACGGGTTAATGCCACGGCCTGCTCCATCGCTAATTCGTCTTTATCGGACCCATCTAAAACGACCAAAATATTTTTCACTGTCTGCCTCCAACCATAACTAACCCTAAATATGCACCCTCAAATCAATCTGTATAGGCACGCCTGCGCAAACGACAAATCCTATTGTGAGTATAGCCAGCGAGGTAAATAACGCCCTCAGATTATCCAAATTTGCAGAGTCAACATGATTTAGATCAATTCAGTGTCTATACTTTGAGATAGCGGGTGCTTATTTAGTCGCAGACAAATAAGCTAAATGGATTAACCAGCACCGGTAAAGCAAAAAAGGAAAGTTATGCGCTCTCCCACGCTAAGAATTCAAACCAGCAACTGTCACAGTTGCCGCATGAGTGCCCTCTGCCTTCCATTGGCACTTGATAGCAGCTCATTAGATCGGCTAGATAGGGTCATCGAGCGAGGTCGGCCTATTCATAAAAACCAGTATATTTTTCATGGCGGTGATTCATTTAGAGCGGTCTATGCCATTCGCAGTGGCGCGGTGAAATCTTTTTGCATTAGCGATGATGGCAGTGAACAGGTGACAGGCTTCTACTTACCTGGTGAAATTTTTGGCTGGGATGGCATAGATAACAACAATCACAGTAATACCGCCATGACACTAGAGACCACCGCTCTGTGTGAAATTCCGTTTGCGCGCTTCGAAGAGATAAGCCGCACCATGCCTATACTGCAAAAACACTTTATGCGCCTGATGGCCAAAGAATTGACCGCAGACCAGGAGCTGATAGCTCTTTTGGCCAAAAGTTCTGCAGAGGAGCGAGTAGCCAGCCTGCTACTCAGCCTATCGAACCGCCTCAAGCGTCAACACCTCAGTGCAACAAGGTTTCGCCTACCCATGTCCCGGGCAGATATTGGCAACTATCTAGGGTTGACAGTAGAGACCGTCAGCCGCGTATTTACCCGTTTTCAAAGCTTTGATTTGATTCTTTGCGACAAAAAAGAGATCGAGATTATTAACCTCAGTGGCCTGTCCGCACTGGCCCATAAGTCAAAAGCCTAACCCGCCAGCCTAAAACTGCCCTGTTTGCCATTGAGCTGCCATCCCGCGCGCCCTACAATGGCCAAAACCATCGGAATAATGCATGAAAATCTACCTGGTCGGCGGCGCCGTTCGCGATAAGTTACTCGGCTACCCAAGTGATGAAAATGACTGGGTGGTTGTAGGCAGCTCACCCAAGCAGATGGTGGAATTGGGTTATCAACCTGTGGGCCAGGATTTCCCAGTATTTATTAAACCTCAGACGGGTGAGGAATATGCTCTGGCCCGTACAGAGCGAAAATCTGGCCACGGTTATCAGGGATTTACCTTTCACACCGCAGCAGATATCAGCCTGGAAGACGATCTGCTACGTCGGGACCTCAGCATCAATGCGATGGCTGAGGACGATACCGGCCAGATTATCGACCCCTATGGGGGTCAGCGTGACTTGCAGGACCGAGTGCTGCGGCATGTATCTGATGCCTTTACCGAGGACCCTCTAAGAGTGCTGCGAGTAGCCCGCTTTGCCGCCCGCTACCACCACCTGGGCTTTACCATTGCACCGGAAACCATGAGCCTTATGCGCCAGATTGCCTCCAGCGGCGAGCTGGCGCATCTGGTGGCTGAGCGAGTGTGGAAAGAAACTGAGCGCGCCCTGTGCGAAAAATCACCGGATATCTATATTGAGGTTCTGCGCGACTGCGGTGCACTGCAGATTTTGCTTCCGGAAGTGGAGCAGCTATTTGGCATACCCCAGCGTGCTGACTATCACCCAGAAGTGGATACCGGCGTGCACACTCTTATGTCACTGCAGCAAGCGACAAAACTCTCGGATAAACCAGAGGTGCGATTCTCTGTACTGGTGCACGATCTGGGCAAAGCGATCACCCCAGCAGATGTATTGCCCAGCCACAAAGGTCATGAGGAACGCGGACTGCCGTT
>JBMZST010000183.1:0-3961 GCA_049623265.1 Porticoccaceae bacterium | reverse complement strand
CTTGTGGTTGCGCGATAGCAGAGTGTTGCAACCGCACAGCAATCCGTCAACCATTTAAAAAGCCCCCTGAAATAATCTCAGGGGGCTTTTTAAGCTTTGGATTAAGTCCAACCTGTAAACAGGCGGGTCGCTTAGTCCTCAGCCTTTGGCTCGGCCTTGGCTTTTGGTGCCGCTTTGGCTTTGGCCTTTGGCGCAGCCTTAGCTTTAGGTGCTGCTTTGGCCTTAGCCTTTGGCGCTGCCTTGGCCTTAGCTTTAGCCTTTGGCGCCGCTTTGGCTTTGGCCTTGGCTTTCGGCTTTTCCTCTGCCGCAGGCGCTTCCTCAGCCGCAGGGGCCTCTTCGACTGCAGGCGCTTCTTCCGCTGCAGGCGCTTCTTCCGCTGCAGGGGCTTCTTCGGCTGCAGGGGCTTCTTCGGCTGCAGGGGCTTCTTCCGCCGCAGGGGCTTCTTCGGCTGCAGGCGCTTCTTCCGCTGCTGGTGCCTCTTCGGCAGGTGCTTCCTCTGCTGCAGGCGCTTCTTCCGCTGCTGGTGCTTCTTCAGCAGGTGCTTCTTCTGCCGCAGGCGCTTCCTCTGCTACCGCTGCTTCTTCAGCAGCTGGTGCGGCTTCCTCAACCACAGCCTCTTCGACTTCTGGTGCCGCTGGCATAACGGCCTTAATCAGGCCCTCTGCCAACAGAATCTTTACTTTTTCTTCAGCGTTAACCCACTTTTTATTGGCGTCTTTTACCGCATAACGGCCACTGGCCTTCTGGTAAACCACGTATTCTTTTGTCTTCTTTACAACTTTCATCGGAATTCCTCGCTAATTGATTACTCGTTTGAGTTCAGGGTTTTAAAACATCGGTTATGGATCAACTAATTACTGACTTAGCTCTTCCATCACCTCATCGGGAATCTGCGCATTGGTGTAAACGTTTTGCACATCATCCAAATCTTCCAGGCCATCGATCATATCCAATAGCTTTTCTGCACCGGCTTTATCCAGTGGCACAGTTATATCTGCCACCATGGTCACCTCCGCATGCACCGGCTCAAAACCGGCAGCAACCAGCCCATCTTTCACATTTAAAAACTCTTCAAAACTGGTCTCTACATCCACAGAGCCATCGTCGTGGGACTTAATATCTTCCGCGCCAGCCTCCAGGGCGGCATCCATCAATGCCTCTTCATCCACACCGGGCTCATAACTGATTTGGCCAATGCGGTTAAACAGGTAGGCCACGGAACCGTCGGTGCCCAGATTGCCTCCGCGCTTGGAGAAGCCGTGGCGCACATCGCCTACAGTGCGATTGCGATTATCGGTCATGCATTCGACCAACACAGCAACCCCACCTGGGGCATAGCCCTCGTAGGTAATCTCGTCGTAGTTTTCACCCTCACCGGCACCAGCGCCTCGCGCAATAGCTTTGTCCACGGTGTCGCGCTTCATATTGGCACCCAGAGCTTTATCGACCGCAGTTCTCAACCTGGGGTTATCGTCTGGGTTTGGCCCACCGGCCTTTGCCGCTACTACCAGCTCGCGAATTAGCTTAGTAAAAATTTTACCGCGCTTGGCATCCTGCGCTGCCTTGCGATGTTTAATATTGGCCCACTTACTATGACCTGCCATCAAAAACCTCCATTGCTACACTATTGGCTAATCGCCTCTCTAACTCGAGGGCTTGTCGTCCTTTACCCGCAACTTAATATTTAAATCGCGCAGCTGCGCCGCCTCTACAGTCCCCGGCGCATCAGTAAGCAGACAGGCCGCCGACTGCGTCTTGGGGAAGGCGATCACATCGCGAATACTCTCAGCACCCACCATCAGCATAATCAGACGGTCGAGGCCAAAGGCCAAGCCACCATGGGGCGGCGCGCCGTGCTTGAGGGCGTCCAGCAGAAAGCCGAACTTCTCGGCCTGCTCGTCTTCACCAATACCCAGCACGTCAAATACAACTTCCTGCATCGCCTGATCATGAATACGAATAGAGCCACCGCCCAACTCACAGCCATTAAGCACCATATCGTAGGCCCGCGACAGCGCATTGGCCGGATCAGCTTTTAGTTCCTCGGCAGAGCATGAGGGTGCGGTAAATGGGTGGTGCAACGGTGTCAGCGCGCCGCTATCGGTGCGCTCAAACATGGGGAAATCCACAACCCACATAGGAGCCCAGTCGCAGGTGTAAAGATCTAGATCCTCACCCACTTTGCAGCGCAGCGCACCCAGAGCCTCTGACACCACGTTGGCTTTATCGGCGCCAAAGAACACAATATCGCCATTTTTTGCATCCAAGCGCTGCATAATATTCATGGTCACGTCATCGCCAAGGAATTTAATAATCGGCGACTGCAGACCTTCTATACCAGTCTCTATGGCGTTGACCTTAATCCAGGCCAGACCTTTGGCACCGTAGATGCCGACAAACTTGGTGTAGTCATCGATCTGCTTGCGAGAAATCTCAGAACCACCGGGCACCTTGAGTGCCGCCACTCGGCAGTTGGGATCATTGGCAGGCCCAGCAAATACTTTAAACTCAATATCCTTGAGCAGGTCCTTAATCTCTACCAGCTCCAAGGGTATGCGCAGATCCGGCTTATCGGAGCCATATTTTTCCATAGCATTGGCATAGGTCATCCGGGGGAATGCATCAAACTCAACATTCATATGCTCGGCGAAAATGCCACGAATCATGGTCTCGGTGATTGACATAATGTCCTCTTCATCAATAAACGAGGCCTCTATATCAATCTGAGTAAATTCGGGTTGGCGGTCGGCACGCAGATCTTCATCGCGAAAGCACTTGGCAATCTGGTAGTAGCGATCAAAACCGGCCACCATCAGCAGCTGCTTAAATAGCTGAGGCGACTGGGGCATGGCAAAGAACTGGCCCGGGTGAGTGCGCGAGGGAATCAGATAGTCGCGAGCGCCCTCTGGGGTGGCCCTGGTCATAATCGGTGTCTCAATATCCAAGAACCCATTGTCTACAAGGTAGTTGCGAATGGACGAAGTAATCTTAGAGCGGAATCTCAGGCTGTTTTGCATCTCGCTGCGACGCAGATCCATATAGCGGTGCTTCAGGCGAACATCCTCGCCCACGGTGACATGGTCGTCCATTTGAAATGGCGGCGTCACGGCGGCATTTAGAATCTCAAGATGGGTACCATAGACTTCAATCTCACCGGTGCCCATATTGGGGTTTACCGTGGATTCGCTTCGCGCCCTTACCTTGCCTGTTACTTTGAGAACATATTCCGAACGAACCCTGTCCGCCTGCTCAAAAAACTCACCGGCATCCGGATCAAACACCACCTGCACAATGCCCTCGCGGTCGCGCAGATCGAGAAAAATCACACCACCATGATCGCGGCGACGATCAACCCAGCCGCAAAGGGTAATTTCTTCGTCAATATGTGCGCTTCTAACTAGTCCGCAGTAGGTTGTTCGATACATCTGTTATTTATTCCCAGGTTAATCTATTGGCGCCCTAGGGCGACGATATTGTGTTGTTTTAATCGGCAGAGGCCGTCTTGGTATCGGCTGGTTTTTGCTCGCCGCTAATATTCTTTTTGTTACCGCTCTTAAAGTCAGTTTCGTACCAGCCGCTACCGCTAAGACGGAAACCGCCGGCGGTTAAAAGTTTTTTCAGTACGGGCAGATTGCACTCAGGGCAATCAGTCAGCGCATCATCGCTTATTTTTTGCAGAGCCTCGAACTGATGGTCACAGTCGTCACAGCGATACTCATAAATTGGCATGGTTATTATTTCCCCAGCAAAAGCCAAACCAAACAAGGCTGGTATTTAAAAAGCGCAGCATTATACATCAGCGGTGTCATCAGGCGAATGCTTAATCGGGTCTGTTTAAACAGACCAGAGCCAAAATCTGGGAAAAAAAGCCCGGATACATGGCACAACCCCAGTTCAGCAGCTATAAATAATGTCGAGGCCCTGTTTACGGTACCTGAGCTACCACAGGGTTGGTTTTAAT
>JBMZST010000182.1:0-3962 GCA_049623265.1 Porticoccaceae bacterium | reverse complement strand
CACAGTGCGAAACTGGGTTACCCTGAAGTTATCCATTTTTCAAACTAGGTATCAGCGCTAATAACAGGCGGCAGTGTCGGCAACACCTCGGTCAGAGGTTGTCTCTGTAAAATGTCTCTCTATTTGGAGGCTTGGATGCGGAACACCCGTCCACCAAAGTCATCAGTGACATAGAAACGACCCTGTTGATCCTGAGTCACGGCAACAGGACGACCCAAAATCCCATCCTCGGCCAAAAACCCAGTCATAAAGTCCCGCTCTTGTATATTGCCCTCGGCGTCCCAGTGCAATGAGACCACCTTGTACCCATCTAACTCGGAGCGGTTCCACGAACCGTGCAGGGCCACCAGTGCTGTGCGCTCAAATTGCTGGGGAAGACTCTGATGCGCCTCGACAAAGTGAATACCCAAGGGAGCGTTATGAGCCCGGAACTTATGGGCCGGGGGGATGGCCACGGACGCAAGGTCCGGACGCTTATCGCCAAATTCTGGATCGGGCACATTGTCACCATGGAAGTAGGGCCAGCCATAGAAGCCACCTTTGACCACCAGGTTGAGATCATCTGGGGGAAAGTCATCGCCGAGCATATCGCGAGAGTTGCTGGTGGCATAGAGTTCGCCAGACCAGGGGGTCCAGTCAAAGCCTACGGTGTTACGCAGGCCAGTGGCATAGATTTCTTGATTGCTGCCATCCAGATCTGCAATCAGCATAGCGGCGTATCTGGGGTCCTCTGGCTCGCAGACATTGCAGGGCGAGCCAACCCCTATATGCAGTTTGCGGTCGGGGGAGATGCCGATTATTTTGGCTCTGTGAATCAGGTCATAGGGCAGCTCAGTAATTAGAGTTTCAATCTCGCCCGCTAGTTTGGCTGAGTCCTGGTCAAATAGTACCCGGCTGACTGAGCCGCTCTCGCTGAAGTACAGCCAATCACCGTCAAACACCAGCCCCTGAGGGCCATTAAGACCCTCTATTAGCACGCTGCGGGTCTCGGTGGTGCCATTGCCATCTTTGTCCTGGAGCAACAGTATCTGGCCTGTGTCTGCAATGCTAACAATCAGATCATGATTTTTGGTCACCAGAATAAACCGGGCATAGCCCAGATTTTCGGCCACTATATCCAGTTCAAAACCCTCGGGCAGAGTAAACAGTGTTTCCTCGACCTGATTGTCGCTTTTATTCATGCCCGAGACCGAGGTGACCATAGTCCAAAACCCACTGATGCCGCCGGGGATAGTGACAGAAATATAGATTGCGATGCCCACCACCAATGTGATGATCAGGCCGAAAAGGTATTTGAAAACTGTTTTGAGCATGGTGCTGACCTCTTAGGGGGTTCTTTTTGCCACTGCGGTGATAATTGAACCACAGACCACTAGCAGTGCGCCAATCAAAGACAGCATTTGCAGTGGTTCTGCCTCTATGGTCGGAATTGGAATCAGTTGCACTATACCGACCGTCAGCAGCGGGGTCAGTGCAATAATGGCGCTGACTCTGGAGGCCTCCATATGCACCATGGCCTCGGCAAAACTCCCGTAGGCAATTAATGTGTTGAAGCCGCAAAAAGCCAGCAGGCCCCATTGCAGGGCACTGAGATCAGATAGCAGTGAGAAGTTAGAAAGAGGTAAAAACACCAGGGCGCCAATCCAGTAGAAAACCAACATGGTTTCCTCTGAGTTAAATTCCCGCAGCAAAAACTTCTGCACAATGGCATAACCTGTCCAGCACACAGCAGCCAGCAGAATAATCAGCAGGCCAGTGCCGTAGCTATTGATCGAGCCCTGAGCACCCAGAGAAGTAAAGATATTGCCGAGCTGATGATTGAAAAACAGCACCAGGCCGCAGGCGAAACTTAAAAACCCTAGCCATTGGGCTCTGGAAAAGCTCTCTTTAAAGATCCACAGTCCAGCCAGTAGCAACAACATAGGTGCAATCTGAATCATTACCTGGGCGGCTTCGGCTGTGGTTCTTTCAAGCCCCATGATATACAGCCCATAGTTGGCGGCCAGTAGTGAACCCGCCAATACTAGCTGCAGAATCAGTTTGGGTGAGCGCAACTTAGCCCGGTTGGGCAGGCGACTGCGCACGAACAGGTAGGGCGTAATGACTACAGCGGCCAGAGAGAAGCGGAAGAAGGTGGTGGTCAGAGGGTCCAGCGTTGCCATCACACCTTTAAGGGCTATGGGTAACAGGCCCCACATAATGGCTGTTGACAGCGCCAGCAATACACCCAGTTTCCACCGGCCCGACACTCTCATGTTCGGAGGACCAAAAGGGCGCTATACATTGAAGCGGAAGTGAATTACGTCGCCATCCTTAACGATATAGTCTTTGCCTTCAAGGCGCCATTTGCCGGCGTCCTTGGCTCCCTGCTCGCCATTGCCGGCGATATAGTCGTCGTAGCCTACAATCTCAGCCCTGATAAAGCCCTTCTCAAAATCCGTATGGATCTTGCCGGCTGCGTTGGGTGCTGTGGCGCCCACAGGGATGGTCCAGGCGCGGACCTCTTTGGGGCCAGCGGTAAAATAGGTCTGCAGGCCCAGCAGGTTGTAGCCGGCGCGAATAACGCGGTTGAGGCCCGGTTCCTCCATGCCCATCTCTTCCAGAAACTCGAGTTTTTCGTCGTCCTCCAATTCGGAGATTTCGGCTTCCAGTTTATTGCAGATAGGCACCACTACAGAGCCCTCAGCCTCAGCAATAGCTATAACTGCATCCAAATAGGGATTATTTTCAAAGCCCTCTTCGTCCACATTGGCTATATACATGGTGGGTTTAACCGTCAGCAGGTTCAGGGGCTTAAGCAGCTTTAATTCGTCTTCACTGAGCTCAAAGGAGCGCAATGGCTTGGCCTCGTTGAGATGCGGTAGTACTTTTTCGGCCACCGCCTTGAGCGCTATGGCATCGGCATCTTTGCCCTTGGCCGCCTTGGAGGCGCGCAATATGGCTTTCTCAACAGAATCGAGATCAGCCAGAGCCAGCTCCGTATTAATTACATCAATATCATCCGGCGGGCTGATCTGCCCCTCCACATGAATCACATTCTCGTCGTCAAAGCAGCGCACCACATGGGCGATGGCATCGGTCTCGCGAATATTGGACAGAAACTGGTTACCCAGGCCTTCGCCCTTAGATGCTCCGGCCACCAGGCCGGCAATATCCACGAACTCCATGCTGGTGGGAATCAGACGCTCAGGGTTAACTATAGCGGCGATCCTGTCCTGACGGGGGTCGGGAATAGGTACCACACCGGTGTTCGGCTCAATGGTGCAGAAGGGGAAATTTTCCGCGCCTATACCGGCTTTGGTCAGTGCATTAAATAGAGTGGACTTGCCGACATTTGGCAATCCAACAATTCCGCAGTTAAAACCCATTGTGTATTTCCTTTGCTCTGGCTGCAGTCAGCCAGTGATTAAAGACTGTGTAAGGCAGTCATAGCCTTTTCCCATTGACCCTCTATTGCAGTAGGCAGGTGGCGCAGTGCGTCATCTATACTGTTGGCAATCAGCTGTTGATCGCTGGGCGAGGCTTTCTTAAGTACGTAGTCAGACACCATATTAGCCTGCCCGGGGTGCCCTATACCAATGCGCAGACGGGCAAAATCCTGGTTGTTGCCCAGGCTTTTAATCGTGTCACGCAGACCATTGTGGCCACCGTGGCCACCGCCTTTTTTAAAGCGGGCAATGCCGGGCTCCATATCCAATTCATCGTGCACTACAAGAATATTCTCTGGTGCTATTTGATAAAACTTAGCCATGGCAGCAATAGATTTGCCACTCAGATTCATAAAGGTGCTGGGTATTAAAAGGCGTACATCGCGACCGGCAATGGTCACCCTGGCGGTATCACCAAAAAATTTGCTCTCGTGCTTGAACTCGGCATGCAGAGATTTTGCTAGCTCCAGAACCAAGTTGGCCCCGACATTATGTCGCGTCCGTTCATAGTTGGGGCCGGGGTTTCCCAGCCCT
>JBMZST010000181.1:0-3964 GCA_049623265.1 Porticoccaceae bacterium | reverse complement strand
CCACAGGTGACCTGGGGTACCTCCCCAGAGATGGTGGCATCGGTCAAGGCCAATGTACCCACTCTGGATGAGCAGCCCAGTGAAGACAAGCGCAAAGGTCTGGCGCGTGCTCTGGAGTATATGGGTCTTGAGGGGGGGCAGGCCATTGAGTCTATCTCAGTAGACCGCGTATTTATTGGCTCTTGCACCAACTCGCGTATCGAAGATATGCGCGCCGCCGCCGCGGTGGCCAAAGGCCGTCAGGTAGCCAGCTCGGTCAAGCAGGTATTGGTGGTGCCTGGTTCGCAGATGGTTAAGGCTCAGGCCGAACAAGAGGGTCTGGATAAGATTTTTATTGAGGCAGGTATGGACTGGCGCGAGCCTGGTTGCTCCATGTGTCTGGCCATGAATGCCGATAAACTGGGGGCAGGAGAGCACTGTGCCTCTACCAGCAATCGCAACTTTGAGGGCCGCCAGGGCAATGGTGGGCGCACCCATCTTATGAGCCCGGCTATGGCCGCGGCTGCTGCGGTAGCCGGCCATATTGTTGATGTACGTGCATTGGTAGGAGGTGATCAATAATGAAAGCATTTACCACACACCGTGGCCTGGTGGGCCCCATGGATCGCGCCAATGTAGACACGGATATGATTATCCCTAAGCAGTTTTTAAAATCGATTAAGCGCAGTGGCTTTGGTCCTAACCTGTTTGATGAGCTGCGCTATCTGGACGAGGGCCTGCCCGGTGTAGACTGCAGCGGCCGCCCACTGAACACAGACTTTCCGCTGAACTTCCCCAGGTATCAGGGTGCCTCTATTTTATTGGCACGGGAAAACTTTGGCTGTGGCTCCAGCCGCGAGCATGCCCCCTGGGCGCTGGAAGATTACGGCTTTAATGCGGTGATTGCGCCGAGCTATGCGGATATTTTTTACAATAACTGCTTTAAAAATGGTCTTTTGCCGGTGATTCTCAGCGAAGAACAGGTGGATATTTTATTTGCTGAAATGGAAGCTGAAGAGGGCTATCAGTTGTCGATTGATCTACCAGCGCAGACTGTCACCACAGACTCTGGCCATGTGTTTAGCTTTGAGTTGGATGAATTCCGCAAAGACTGCCTGCTGAATGGGTTGGATGAGATTGGGCTGACATTGCAAAATGCGGATGATATTAAGGCCTACGAGGCCGAGCGTGCGGCACAGCACCCCTGGGTATTTGGAGCTATTAAATGAGTAAAAAAGTTTTAGTCTTGCCAGGGGACAATATAGGCCCGGAAATCGTTGCCGAAGCGGTCAAGGTGCTGCAGAAAGTCAGCGACCAGTACAGTCTGGGTATCGAGCTGGACTATGCTCATCTGGGCGGTGCGGCACTGGATGCCGTAGGCGAGCCCTGTCCCCAAGAGACACTGGATAAAGCCCGCCAGTCTGACGCCATTTTACTGGGTGCCGTAGGCGGCCCGCAGTGGGACGATGTAGAGCGCCACCTGCGCCCCGAGAAGGGCCTGTTGACCATTCGCTCCGAGCTGGATCTCTTTGGCAACCTGCGCCCCGCGATTATGTACCCCCAACTGGCCCATGCCTCATCCCTAAAGCCAGAGTTTGTCTCTGGCTTGGATATCCTTATTGTGCGCGAGCTGGTCGGCGGTATTTATTTTGGTGAGCCGCGCGGTATACGCACCCTGGAAAACGGCGAGCGTGAAGGCTACAACACCTACAAATACAGCGAATCAGAGATTCGCCGTATTGGCAAAATGGCCTTTGAAGCCGCCATGGTGCGCGACAAGCGCCTGTGTTCCGTAGATAAATCCAATGTCTTGGAAGCCACTGTGCTGTGGAAAGAGGTGATCAGCGAGATGGCTGCAGACTACCCAGAGGTAGAACTGAGCCACCTCTATGTGGACAATGCCGCCATGCAATTGGTGATGGCGCCCAAGCAGTTTGATGTGGTGGTCACCGGCAATATGTTTGGTGATATTTTGTCGGATACCGCGGCCATGCTCACGGGCTCGATTGGCATGTTGCCCTCCGCCTCGCTGGATAAAAACGGTGGCGGTATGTACGAGCCCTGTCATGGGTCAGCACCCGATATAGCGGGGCAGGGTGTGGCTAATCCATTGGCAACTATACTGTCGGTGGCAATGATGTTGCGCTACTCACTGGACGCAGCACAGGCGGCAGATGCCATTGAACAGGCGGTGAGCGATGTGCTGGATCAGGGACTGCGGACTGGAGATATTTATACAGATGGTATGACGCGGGTTGGTACGGTTGAGATGGGTGATGCGGTGGTGGCGGCGCTTTAGGTTCTTGGGTTCGCCATAGCTTGGCTTCACTATCTAGCGAGATTTTGGCTGGATTTTGGCACTGACTTGATGGCTTGAGGCAGGTGTTTATATTGCTGACCCTCGTCAGCATGGATGCTGACGCGGAGCCTACATGGATGTATTCACGGCGTGTCAGCAATGTAAATGCCTGCCTCGAGCCTGGCACATACCACCAGCACAGGTGTTAACACAAAGATTACAGAATTAACTAAGGGTTTAGACAGATGAAAAAGACAGGAATAATCGGTTGGCGCGGTATGGTCGGGTCAGTTCTGATCGAGCGCATGCGCGAAGAGAATGACTTCGCCCATATCGAACCCATATTCTTTACCACCTCCCAGGCCGGTCAGGCAGGGCCCGATGTGGGCGTAGAAATACCATTGCTACAGAGTGCTTTTGATATAGAAGCGCTCAAGCAAATGGATATTATCCTCACTTGCCAGGGGGGCGATTACACCAAAGAAGTCTACCCGCAACTGCGCAACGCAGGCTGGAGCGGCTACTGGATCGACGCCGCCTCGGCCCTGCGTATGGAAGATAACTCGATTATTGTGCTCGACCCAGTGAATATGCATGTGGTCAAAGATGGTTTGGCCAATGGCATTAAAGACTATATTGGCGGCAACTGTACTGTCAGCCTAATGCTGATGAGCCTGGGCGGCCTGTTTAATGCTAACTTAGTGGAATGGGCCACCTCCATGACCTATCAGGCAGCCTCTGGTGCTGGTGCGCAGAATATGCGTGAGCTGATTAATCAAATGGGCACTATTCATGCCTCTGCCGCTGATGCTCTGGCCAATCCGGCCTCAGCAATTCTGGATATAGATCGCCAGGTGACCAATTCCCTGCGCAGCGACAGCTTCCCCGTGGATAACTGGGGTTACCCTCTGGCCGGCAGTCTGCTGCCCTACATAGATTCTCAGCTGGCCAATGGCCAGAGTCGTGAAGAGTGGAAAAACCAGGCCGAGGCCAACAAAATCCTTAATCGCGAGGGCAACCCCGTGCCCCTAGACGGCCTCTGTGTGCGCATCGGTGCTATGCGCTGCCACAGCCAGGCGCTGACCATAAAGCTGACCCAGGACGTACCCATGGATGAAATTCAGTCCATGCTGGCCGAGGCCAATCCCTGGGCCAAGGTGGTACCCAATGACAAAGAGCCCACTGTGGCCCAGTTAACCCCAGCCGCTGTGACGGGCGGACTGGATGTGCCGGTTGGGCGCCTGCGCAAGATGAATATGGGTGACCAGTATCTGTCGGCATTTACCGTGGGCGACCAGCTGCTCTGGGGTGCGGCAGAGCCTCTGCGCCGTATGCTGAGAATTTTGGTCGAAAAGTAAAGCCAGCGCGGTTTTTTGCGCGACCTTTGCAGCGAAAAAGAGCCAATCAGGGGTTAACCTCGGTGATGGGCTCTTTTTTTGTGGGTTTTTGCAATTATTCGGGTAAATAACGCAAGTATGACTAGAATATTTCACCGCAACCTCTAAAATTTAGTACCGAAAAAATTTTCACTCAGTTCACTTAAAGGAATAACGGGCTGACTTTGTAAAAGCGCCGTGTTTTACAGGAAAATATCATGACAACCATCGAATGGTCGGCCCAACGTCTCAAAGGCTTTACATTACAGAGCTTAAAAGGGTTACTGATAGTCCTTCTGCTAAACTCCAC
>JBMZST010000180.1:0-3968 GCA_049623265.1 Porticoccaceae bacterium | reverse complement strand
ACCAAGCTGGCGGGCATGACCGGCACCGCAGACACCGAAGCCTACGAATTTCAGCAGATTTATGGTCTGCAGGTGATGGTTATTCCCACCAATGTGGAGGTAAAACGGGTTGATCTCAACGATCTGATCTATCTCAGCCAGCAGGAAAAATTTGACGCTGTAATCACTGATATCAAAGAGATCGTGGCCAGTGGCGCACCGGTGTTGGTGGGCACAGCATCGGTGGAGACCTCCGAAATGTTGTCTGGCATGCTCAAAGCGGCCAAGGTAGAGCACAGTGTGCTCAATGCAAAGCAGCATGAGCGCGAGGCGAATATTATTGTTAATGCCGGTCGTCCAGGCGCAGTCACCATAGCGACCAACATGGCTGGTCGAGGCACAGATATTGTGTTGGGTGGCAATCTCGAAGCGGAACTCAAGGAACTGAAGGAAAAAGGCAAGGACACTGAAGCGAAAGTGGCAGAGGTTAAAGCCGATTGGCAACAGCGACAGGCCAAAGTGCTTGAAGCTGGTGGTCTGCATATAGTGGCTACTGAGCGTCATGAATCGCGACGCATCGACAACCAGCTTCGCGGTCGATCAGGACGCCAGGGTGACCCAGGTGTGTCGCGCTTTTATCTCTCTCTGGAAGACCCTCTGATGCGCCTTTTTGCCTCTGATCGCGTCAAAAATATGATGCGGTCTCTGGGTATGGGCGAGGGCGAAGCCATAGAGCACAGCATGGTGACCAAATCCATTATCAAAGCTCAACGCAAAGTTGAGGGGCGCAACTTTGATATTCGCAAGCATCTGCTGGAATATGATGATGTGGCCAATGACCAGCGACAGGTGATCTATCAACAGCGCAATGATCTGCTGGTGGACGAGGATATTTCCGAGGTGATTACCAATGTGCGTGCAGATGTGGTTGATTCCTGCATCAGTGGTTTTGTGCCGCCACAGAGTCTTGAAGAGCAGTGGGATATAGAGGGCCTTGAAAAAGCCTTGACCAATGACTTTACCACACCACTGCCAGTGCAAGACTGGCTGGACGAGGACAATCGTCTGGACGAAGGGGCTCTGCGGGAGAAGATTATCACTCAGGTGCAGGCCTCCTACGATCGACGCTACTCCCACGTGGGTGAACAGATGCGTGAGGTCGAGCGTCAGATTATGCTTCAGGTACTGGACAACCTATGGAAAGAGCATCTGGCCAGTATGGACCAGTTGCGTCAGGGTATTGGGTTGCGCGCCTATGCGCAGAAAAACCCTAAGCAGGAGTACAAGCGTGAGTCTTTTGCGCTGTTTGAAGCTCTGCTGGACAATATAAAATACGATACCATTCGTTATCTCAGCCATATTGAAGTGGCCACCCAGGATGATATGCAGCGGCTTGAGCGACAGCGTCGCGAAGAGCAAAAAAATCGTGAGTATCAGCATGCTCAGGCCCAGGGAATGGATGCTCAGGAGCGCGCTGGCAATGACACTGGCTCTGGTATCGAGGGGCGGCAACCCGTTCAGCGAATGGGTCCCAAGGTTGGCCGCAACGACCCCTGTCCCTGTGGCTCGGGCAAGAAATACAAACAGTGCTGTGGGCGCATTCAGTAATGGCTACGGGTAGCGGACTATTTCCAACCATGCATCCGGTTGCCGGCTTTAAGCTGGGGACCACTAGCGCTGGTATTAAAACCCCTGGTCGAGCTGATTTGGTGGTTATGGAAATACCAGCTACAGGCACCGTCGCGGGCCTATTTACCCAAAATGCATTTTGTGCCGCGCCAGTGATTCTCTGTAAAGAGCATCTGGCCGCTGCCAGCCCGCGCTACTTCTTAACCAATACCGGCAATGCCAATGCGGGCACCGGCGACCAGGGGATGGCGGATGCTATTCGCAGCTGTGAGGCTCTGGCCTCTACAGCGGGCGTCGAACCCAAGCAGGTGATGCCGTTCTCTACCGGTGTGATTGGCGAACCCCTACCCATGGACAGGCTGCTGGCCGGTATTCCCGCTGCTCTGGCTAACCTGTCAGAGCAAGGCTGGGCTGAGGCTGCCACAGGCATATTAACCACAGATACCAGGCCCAAAGGCGCGAGTCTGCAGTACAGTGCTGAGGATGTTCCGGTCACCATCACTGGGATCTCCAAAGGCTCGGGTATGATTAAGCCCAATATGGCCACCATGTTAGGCTATGTGGCCACGGATGCAGCAGTGGATACAGAGCTGTTGCACCGCGCCCTGAGACTGGCTACCAATCAATCCTTTAATCGCATTACCGTGGATAGCGATACCTCCACCAATGATTGCATTATGCTGGTGGCCACCGGAGCCAGTGGTCTGGTGATCGATGAGCCATTGTTTGATCAATTTGTCGAACAGCTGACCCTGGTATTTAAGGAACTGGCCCAGGCGATTATTCGCGATGGCGAAGGGGCAACTAAGTTTGTCTCGGTACAGGTAGAGGGCGCGGTAGACAGTGCAGAAGCTCTGGCCGTCGCCTATACCATTGCTGAATCACCACTGGTCAAAACTGCTCTGGCGGCTTCAGACCCCAACTGGGGACGTATACTGGGTGCCATAGGTCGCGCGGGCCTGGCTAATCTGGATGTTAATCAGGTGCAGCTCAGTCTCAATAATGTGCTGATAGCGGAACATGGCGCCCGGGCTGCCAGTTATACCGAGGAGGCAGGTCAAGCGGCAATGCAGCCAGAGGATATTAGTATTCAGGTAGCACTGAATCGCGGTCAGGTCTCTGAGACAGTCTGGACCACTGACCTTACTTACGAGTACGTGCGCATCAATGCCGAGTACCGGACCTAAGCCCTTGTCCCGACGCATTCATGTGGTAGCTGCTGTGATTTACAGTGCTGGCCGCCGCCATCAAATTCTAATCTCTCGACGGCCGGACCATCTGCATCAGGGTGGTCTGTGGGAATTCCCCGGCGGCAAAGTCGAAGCTGATGAACTGCCTGAGCAGGCGCTGTGCAGGGAGCTTGAGGAAGAACTGGGTATTCAGGTGACCCAGGCCCAGCCGTTTTTACAGATATCCCATGATTACAGCGATAAGCAGATACTGCTGGATATTTGGCAGGTCGATGAGTTTACTGGCCAGCCCAGAGGTATGGAGGGGCAGGACTGTCGCTGGGTGGATCTGGCAGCGTTAGTTGGTCGAGATTCTGATTATCGGTTTCCCGCAGCCAATCAGGCTATTCTCGATAAGCTGGCGACAGGCCAGCTTTAAAACTCGTCATCCATAAGTTCTGGATCTATTACGGGTTCCCCGGCGATAGCAAAACTCTCCTTGGCCCAGTCGCCAAAGTCTATCTGCTGACAGCGCTGGGAGCAGAAGGGCCTATGGGGGTATTTGTCGCTCCATTCAATACTGAGTCTACAAGTAGGGCACTGCACTATAGTGGGTTTTTTCATAGAGCTAGCTCGCCTGGTTGCTGTGGGCCATGGTTAAAAAATGCTGGTGCAGAGCTGCCACTCTGGACGCCATAGTTTCTCTAGGTTGTGCATTATCAAACTCAAAATCAGCTCTGTCGCGCTTGGTTTGTCTGGGCATCTGCGCATCAACAATACGCTGTATCTGCTGTTTATCACTGCCATCGCGCGCGCTGGCGCGCTCCAGTTGTAGCTCGACTGGCACATCGACCAGCAGCACCGCATCCACCAGCTGGTGTTGATCGGTTTCAAATAACAGGGGCGATTCTAGAATTACATAGTCACTGCTGGCGGCCTGCAGTTGTGCCAGTATCCAGTCGCGAATCAACGGGTGCAGCAGCGCCTCCAGCCAGGCTTTTTCGCTGGGGTTGGCAAAGATAATCTCGCGTAAAGCCGATCGGTTAAGTTGACCATCGCTGGTAATCAATTCCGGGCCGAAGTGCTCTTCTATTTGGGCCAGCGCAGGCATGCCAGGTTCAACCACAGCGCGAGAAGCCTGATCCGCGTCTACAGAGACAATACCCAGTGCGGCAAACTCCTCGGCCACTG
>JBMZST010000179.1:0-3980 GCA_049623265.1 Porticoccaceae bacterium | reverse complement strand
GCTATTTAGTCAGCTATTTAGTTTAGCCGGATACCTAGTCGGTTATTTAAGCACCGAGAGTATGGAGTTGCTCAGGTGGTCAATATTGCTAGAGTTAATGCCGGCCAGATTGACCCGGCTAGAAGAGACAATATAGACCCCATATTCCTCGCGCAACTGATCCAGCTGCGCTGTATTTAAGCCTAGGAACGAGAACATGCCCTTCTGCTGTTTGATGTGGCTGAAGTCAATCCCCGCAGCATTGCCATTGATATTATCTGCCAGCAAACTGCGCATAGACTGAATCCTCTCGCGCACCTCAGTCAACTCAGCTTCCCAATTCCCACGCAACTGCTGATCACCCAAAATAAGGGATACCAGCAAGGCACCGTGGGCCGGAGGCATAGAGTACATCTGCCGCGCCACCGACATGGCCTGAGAAGCGACAATATCTGCCTGCTCGGCGCTGTCTGCAATAAAGGTTATTGACCCTGTGCGCTCGCGATACAAACCAAAGTTTTTCGAACAGGACGAAGCCACCACCAGCTCTGGCAGTCGCTCAGCCATCATGCGCAGGCCATAGGCATCCTCGTCAAGCCCCTCACCCAAGCCCTGATAGGCTGTATCTATAAAAGGCACAAAGCCGCGCTCCAAGGCGAGATCAGCAATCAGATCCCACTGCTCATGGGTCAAATCAGCACCAGTGGGGTTATGACAGCAGCCATGGAGTAGCACCATATCGCCCGCGGGCACCTGTCGCAGTGTTTCCATCATGGCATCGGTTTCAATCTGATGGCTGTCGCGGTTGTAGTAAGGATATTCCTGGATATCAAAGCCGGCCCCTCCCAGCAGAGGGATATGATTGGGCCAGGTAGGCACACCGACCCAGAGTTTGGCTTCTGGCCGCGCTCGCTGGATCACCTCAGCACCCACACGCAGCGCTCCTGAACCACCGGGTGCCTGAATTGTCTTGATGCGCTCGGAATCCAGGATGCTGTGGTCTGCACCAAACAGCAGTTCAAGAATATGCTTGTTGTAGTCCGGATCGCCGGCAATGCCCTGGTAGGATTTCGTCGTTTCTAGCTGCATTAACTGGGCTTCGGCCTCTTTAACAGAGGTCATTACAGGCGTATGGCCTCGATCATTCATATAGACACCGACCCCTAGGTCGATTTTTTGGGCACGGGTATCAGCTCTGTAAGCAGCCATTAATCCCAGAATGGGGTCCATAGCAACGGGCTTCAAACTCTCAAACATTGCGGTTTCCTGAAGTAAGGTTGGAGACAGTAAAATTTCGGGCGCTAGTCTACTATGGATCGATAAAATATATTAGCCATTTGCGTTAAGAAAGCCGATTACCAAGTTATTAAATTCCCCGGGCTTTTCTGCATGCAGCCAATGACCGGCACCGGCAATAACTTCCAACTGAGAGCTGGGGAACAGCGACTTGATCAATGGCCTATGCTTGTCCTGGATATAGGCGGAGAGCTCTCCCTTTAAAAATAGGCAGGGCCCATAGAACGGCGGCCCCTCTGGCGCTTCTACTAGACTGTTGCTGTAGTTGGCCACAATGGACTTCACATTGAGTTTAAGACCATAACCACCCTTATTATCAGGCTGCAGGTTTTTCAAAATAAACCCTCTGGTGGGCTTATCGGGAATATAGTCCGCCATTATCTGGTCGGCGGCTTTGCGGCTCTGTAACTGACTGTTTTGAAGTTGATTCAGCGCGTCCACCACATGGCTATTGCTCTGGGGATAATGCACCGGCGCTATATCTGCTACCACCAGGCTGCGCACCCTATGCGGCCAGCGCTGGGCTACCTGCATACCAATTTTACCGCCCAGGGAATGGCCTACCAGATGGGCCTCGGGCAGACCTAGATCATCCATCAACTCAATAATATCCTCAGCCATCAGAGGAATTGTCATCTGATCATCGTGAGGCGAGTCACCGTGATTGCGCAGATCTACAGCAATCACGCGATAATTCGGCAGTAGCGCCCGAGCCAAACTCCCCAGATTGCTGAGGGAGCCAAACATGCCATGCATCAGAATAACGGGTGCTCTATCAGCTGAGTTTTCAGCACCCTGGTCTACAAAATTCAGCTTCATTAATTACCCTTAGACTATTGGCTTACTGGGCCGCGCGCTTGCGGTACTTCTCTTTATTTTTGCGCCCCTGCTCATACAGCTTGGGGCGGAGACGGCGGCGCAAGCGCGGAAATAAATAACTAAGCGTGGTCATTTTGGCACCAAAGGACGGCATAGAGATTTCTGTCTGCTCACCAGCGGCCAGAGCCACCACGGCGTCGGCCACCTGGGCGGCCGTGCTCATGGGCTGGGAGAATACGATATCCTCGACCTGATCAATCTCATCCATAATAAAGCCCGTGTCTACCGGGCCCGGAGACACCACACCCACATGAATATTGGCATCCCTTAGCTCATCAGCAAGGGCGTAGGTAAAGGCGCGCAGCCCTGCCTTGGTTCCAGAGTAGGTCGCGGCACCCTGCAGTGGCGCGCGGCCAGCCAGGGACCCAATATTGACAATAGCGCCGCCACCGGCGCGGCGCAGAAAGGGAATAGCGGCGCAGGACAGCACCATGGGTGCGCGCAGATTGATATCGACCATGGCAGCTACGGCCTCTGGCGCCACCTTTTCAAGATCACCGCGGCTATGCATACCTGCATTGTTGATCACCACATCCACTTGACCAAATTTATTTTCCGCTTTTTTTAGCAACTTGATGCAACCATCGGAGTCCGCCACATCCATAGCCACAGTCAACACCTCAGAGCCCTGGGCGCGAAGCTCTTTAGCAATATTATTTAGACCAGTGCGACCCCTTGCCACCAGCACCAGTTTCGAGTTGAGCGCAGCAAATGCGCGAGCACAGGCAGCGCCCACTCCCGCGGAGGCGCCAGTAATAACCACGGTCTTGCCAGCGAAATTTCTGTTCATTGTTAAACCTTTTTACTCTGATTTTAATTTTACTTATGAGGCATGCAGCAGATCATCCAGCGCGTCATCGAGCAGAGGATACTGGAAGTTAAAACCACTGTCTTGGACTTTACGCGGGATAACCCGCTGGCCCTGTAATAGCAACTCATCACCCATTTGACCAAAGAGGAGCCTAACCAGGGGACCCGGCATAGGCAAAATAGCGGGCCGATGCAGCGCTGCTCCCAGTTGGCGACTGAAGTCCCGGTTGCGCACCGGATTTGGGGCCGTGGCGTTAACCGGGCCACTGAGTTCAGTCCGATCCACACAGTGCAGAATCAATGCCACCATATCCCGGATATGAATCCAGGGCATCCATTGCTGACCATCACCCACCGGACCTCCCAGGCCCAGTCTAAAGGGCGGCAACATCTTGGCCAGAGCACCCTCCTCGCCCAGCACAATACCCGTGCGCAAACAGATTAGCCTGATACCCAGTGATGCAAAGGGCTCGGCACTCTGTTCCCAGCGCCCACAGAGCTGATGGGAGAAGTTGTCCACTGCAGTGGCGGACTCATCGACCGGCATATCCTGGCCATTGCCAGCGCCGTAGAAACCTATGGCTGAACCGCTGACCACTACCTCAGGCCGCTGTTCCCGCTTAAGGAAAAACTGATACAGGGCCTCTGTGGTCTCTACCCGGCTATGGATAAACTGTTGTTTGCGGGCCTCGGTCCAGCGGGCAGCCGCCAGAGGTTCCCCAGCGAGATTCACCACCGCATCTATACGTTCCTCGTCACCCAGGCTGTCCAGCGACTCTATCAATCTGACCTCAGCAGGTAATCGGCCCGCTGCAGCGACAATATTGCGGGTCAGCACAATAACTTGCCACCCCTGTGCTATAGCTTCCAGGCTGAGATGACGGCCAATAAACCCGCTGCCTCCGGTGATTAATATGCTCTTCATAGGGCCTCTCCTAATGGGTGAATATACGAGCTAAATTTCATTGCTGACCACAATAATTATTTTGCTCCCCCGTCACTGTATTGGTATTATA
>JBMZST010000178.1:0-3983 GCA_049623265.1 Porticoccaceae bacterium | reverse complement strand
CATCCCTGTTGGTAGCCGGAAAACTGGCCCAGAGATTGGTGCCACTGAGATCGTGGGCGACAAATGACTGTCGGATTATCTGGGCGTTTAATGGCTCCAAAGTCCGCTCAATATATTGCAATGTATTCTGCTTGGCCTCTTGATTGCCGGGTTCTCTGGGACCAAAGCTGATTTGCTTGGCAATATGTGCCATGGCCAGTTGGCCATCGAATAAGACAGTGTCAGCCGCCGTTGATGAGGCGGCCAACAGTGCTATAACCAGCAGTCTCTGCGCATATCCCATAAGTACCCTATAGATTAGACCTGCTGTTCGCTGGCGGGTCTGTGCGCCTGCAGTGCAATCTGAGAATAACCATAGATCACCGCAATAATGGGGCAGAGAATATTAAAGAAGGCAAAGGGTGCATACATAAAGGTGCTTATTCCCAGGGTAGCGGACATATAGGCGCCACAGGTATTCCAGGGCACCAGCGCCGAGGTCAATGTGCCTGAATCTTCGAGCGTTCGCGCCAGATTAATGGTACTGAGTTCGCGCTCTTCATAGGATTTAACAAACATTTGCCCGGGGATCACAATCGACAGATACTGATCTGCAGCCAGCAGGTTAGTGCCTATACAGGTACCCACGGTGGCGATAATTAAATCACCCGCCGATTTAACTCGACTCAGAGCCGCCTCCACCAAACGCTCAAGCAGACCGGTGCGGCGCATGGCGCCCCCGAAGGCCATGGCATTGATAACCAGGCCTATGGTGGTCAGCATGCTGCTCATGCCGCCCTTGGACAGCAAGGCATCCAGCGATTCATTGCCCGTGTTGGAGCTGTAGCCCAGAAACATAGCGCTAAACAGGCCTTTAAATACGGCGGCAAAATCGCCCAGGCCGCTGTCATTGGCCAGAGCAATCACCACCTCCCACTGAAAAACTGCAGCAAACAGGCAGCCCGCCAAGGTGCCGCAGATCAGTGTCGACAGGGCAGGGAGTTTTTTCACCGCCATGGTTAGCAGCAGGATCATGGGGATTAGCATCAATGGGCTAATATGAAAGGTCTCTTGCATGGCTGCCTGTAGGATTTCAATATCATCGATCACCAAGTTGGCGCTACTGCCCATACCCAGAAAAAAGAACAGTACCAGAGTGATAAGAAAGCCCGGAATAGTAGTCCACAACATATGTTGGATATGATCAAACAGGTTGTTGCTGGTAACTGCGGCGGCCAGATTTGTGGTCTCTGACAATGGCGATAACTTGTCGCCAAAATAGGCGCCGGAAATGATGGCCCCGGCGCTGGCAGCCAGAGATAGATCCAGCGCTGCGGCAATGCCCATCAGGCCGATACCCAGGGTACCGGCTACGGTCCAGGAGCTGCCAATACTAAAGCCCAGCAGAGCGCACACTAAGCAGGCAGTCAGATAGAAATAGTCCGGTGACATCAACTGAACGCCGTAGTAGATCATGCTGGGTACAGTGCCTGAGAGTATCCAGCTACCAATGAGTGCGCCGACCATCAGCAGTATCAGTAGTGACTGCAGTGATACACTGATGGTATCGATCATGCCTTGCTCAATGTCTTTCCAGCTGTGGCCATTTTTAATGCCGATCATGGCAGCTACCGCTGCTGCCATAATTAAGGCCACCTGATTGGGGCCAAAGGAATCCAGTCCAAACACGTAAACTGTGCCAGCCAGCATGCTGATAAGAATGACTACCGGGGTAATGGCATCCAGCAAGCTGGGTTTTTTTATTATTTTATTCATAGGGAATTCAGTATTTGCGGGTGAATGATTAACTAGGGGCTAAGTTACCAGTCTGCCCGTTATCTATCTACCTTTCTGGACAGCACAATATGGCTGAGGGTTTTTTCTACTCCATCTAGGGTAGCTATGCGATCAATGCTTTTGTCCAGAGCCTCGGTAGTGGCTTCTGTCACCTTGGCTATCAGATCGTATTGCCCGCTAATGGTGCACAGCATGTCTAGCTGGGGCACCTGATGAATCTGCCGAACAATATCAGCCGTCTTCTTGGGGATAACGGAAATCATAATATAAGCGCTGACCTGCTGCTGCTGGTAATGGGGGTTAATTTTGATGGTGTAGCCCTGGATTACTCCTCTGCGCTCAAGCCTCTCCATGGTCTGCTGCACTGTGGCGCGGCTTAGCCCCAACTCATTGGCCAGGTCCGACACGGTGCGGCGGCTATTTTCCTGCAGCAGACGCAGCAGCAGTTGTTCATTTTTCATATCAATATGACTTCATATATAGCAAAGTGATAGTTAATAATATACAAAATGAGAGGAATGACAATACAAAATGACAATTTAAAACCTTACACTGAGCTCTTAATACAGACTTAATCACAGGTGTGAAATGACTCAGGCAGCAGTTAAATTAGCGAACAGCAACAAGGTACAAAGACGATTGATGGTAGAGGAAGACTGCCGTCAGCAGATTGCCTTTACCTCGTCCCATACTCAGGGCTATTTACAGCCTGTTTTAGCCATGTCTCGGCAGCGATTGCGGGATAATGCTCGCCGGTTTATGGCAGCGATGCCAAGGGTGCGCACTCACTTTGCAGTGAAAGCTAACCCCCATCCCGAAATTCTGAAAATTTTTAAGCAGGAGGGCACCTGCTTTGAGGTTGCCTCTATCGCTGAAGTGGATGCCATGCTGGATCTGGGTGTGGATATGCAGACGGTTTTTTACTCAAACCCTATCAAATCCCCTGCCTCCATTGCCCATGCCGCGAAGGCTGGCATGCTCTGGTACTCTGTTGATACACCTGAAGAGGTTGTCAAAATTGCCGCAATCAAACCAGATGCCAAGCTCTACTTGCGTATTGAGGTCAGCAATGAAGGTTCTACCTGGCCTCTGGCAGGCAAGTTTGGCGCCAGCCCTGCTGGTGTTGAGGCTGTTATTGAGACAGCTAAAACCCTGGATATGCAAATCTCTGGTGTTACCTTTCATGTGGGTTCTCAGTGCAGCAATGTCAACAACTGGGTTGAGGGTATCAAGGCGGCAGAGAGCCTATTTGCCAAGCTGACTGATCAGGGGTTTGTCCCTGAGTTGCTCAATATGGGGGGTGGTTATCCCCTGCAGTTTAGCGGTGATGAGCCCAGTATTGAGGAGATTGGCGCTGCGGTTAACCAGGCGTTGGAATCTATTCCCGAGCATATACAGGTTATGGCCGAGCCCGGGCGCTTTTTGGTGGGCTCCGCCGGTTGCCTGGTGGCGCAGGTCGTGGGTGTGGCCACCCGTGATGATGTGCGCTGGGTCTATTTGGATACCGGCGTCTACGGAGGTCTTCTGGAATTGACTGGCGACTTCCCCGTCAACCTGATCAGTGAGCGCACTGGCGAACCCGGCACCTGGACTATGGCTGGTCCGACCTGTGATTCCATTGATGTAATGGGCCGTCATAGACTGCCGGACAATACCCAGGCCGAGGATTTTATCTATATGCCTAATCTGGGTGCCTATTGCACCACCTGTGCCTGCGACTTCAACGGTTTCCCAGTACCTGTTGTGCGCATGGTGGATTAGGCTAGGAAAATATTGTCCAGCTGATGCATCCAAATAGTGCTTTGGGCGCGTCTAACCCTCGTTAATAGTCAGTTAGAACTTCTACAGGTCCGGCCTTGTCTTCAAGGCCGGACGTCATTTTTTAGGGAACGCCAAAAATGTCTGTAACGATAAAAATAGTTAAATATCTTCTAGGCCTGTTGCTGGTCGCCTTGCTGGGTGTCTATTTCTGGTTCTGGGCCATGCCTGTGGGGGTCAATAATTACATCAACAAAGTAAGCATTCAGTTAGCTATTGACTCTCCTGAGCTAATTACGGCACTGGGGATTATTGATAACACGCCTCTGGATTTTCACAGTGGCAAACTGGCGTCCTATACCCTCGAGACCGAAGAAGAATCTCTGGCTACTCTTCGCAGTGCTCGCGCCGGACTGGATGATTATGGGCCTGCGGGTCTTGAAGGTCAG
>JBMZST010000177.1:0-3994 GCA_049623265.1 Porticoccaceae bacterium | reverse complement strand
CCATTGAAGGTCACACGGACAATGTGCCGGTTGCCTTTAGCGAACGCTTTAGATCTAACTGGGACCTCTCGGCTGCGCGCTCCGCCGCCGTTGCCGACTACCTGCTGGACTCTGCGTCCCTGGAAGGCGGCAATGTCATGGTCACCGGCTTGGCCGATACCAAGCCCATAATGTCTAATGACACCAAGGAAGGCCGCGCCAAGAACCGCCGGATTGAGATCGTTATCGACGGCAGCTAAAGGCCGTCGAAATAGACTTCAGTCTTGGTGTCGGTAGTAGGGCCAACCCTTAGTCCCGTCTTTGTGTTCCACCGCCATCTCCGCCTATCGTCTACAGATCTCCGCAGCTTTACCCCGGCGCGAGGGCAGATAGCTTCCGCTCTTGGCTATTCACAGCTAAAGCCAAGGCCTTATGCTGACGGTGGCTCACAGACGTCATCGAGTTAGGTGTTTCTGGATTAGCGCTTTGCAGATAGCGGTGTTGGTATCGGACGGGAGTAATTCGAAGGGATACAAAAAAGCACTGCTATAGCAGTGCTTTTGGGGTTTGCCTCAAACGGGCAAAGCTATTGGCTTAGGAAGCCTGGGCAACAGGAGCGTCGTTTAGCAGCATGGGCAGAATTTCCCAGGCGCCATTAATTTCGCCTAGCAGTCCTTTCACTTCACGCACACCTTCTATATCGTTGCGCAGATTGGCCTTGAGTAGTCTGCGGGTGCAGTAGTCGTAGAGATCAGCCAGATTTCTCGCCAGCTCCTGGCCTTTTTCAAAGTCCAGTGAGCCTTGCAGGCCAACAATGATTTTAGTTGCGCGGCTAATAGACGCATTTTTACCTGCAATATCATTGCGCTCAAAATGTCCCTCTGCATCTGCCAGAGCAGTCATCAGGCCATTAAAGAGAAGCTGAATTAGCTGCACGCTGTCTGCGTAGGGGACAGAGGTTGCTACATCCACATTGCGGTAGGCGTTGACGCCACGTTTGCTAAAACTCATTGCTGATCGATCCTCTGTATTTATCCTTGATACCTATAAGATCGGTACAATGATGGGATTCTTTAGCGCTAAAGAAAAAATTATCAAATAATCGGACAGCTAATCGGACTATGCTGGAAGATGGTTGCCGCGAGTTACTGTCTAGGGCAGGTTATTGCGGGCACTCAGCGTAGTCCGTGGCCAAACATTGGTCGACAATAGCCTGTACTTCACCAATTTCACGCTCCTCCAGCTGCATAGCAGCAACAGAAGTAATGCTGATGGCATCGGTTTTGCCATTGTGCTCAGACAGTGTTGCCCAAACCATGGCCTTTTGTGGTTCGGAGTCATCGCCACCGCCCTGGGCAGACTGCAGCATATAGGCATACATAAACTGCGCATTGGCATAGGCCTGTTTGGCAGACTTTAAAAACCACTGCCGGGCCTGTTGATAGTCAACCTCGCGTTCATGGCCCTGGTGATACATAAGGCCAAGCATATACTGCGCTTCAATAACCTCCTGTTGAGCCGCGCTCTCAAACAGGCTAAAGGCCTGACTGTAGTCCTGCTCTACGCCGGTGCCATTGTAGTAAAGCATCCCGGCATTGTGTTGCGCCTCTGCCAGACCCTGTTCACTGGCCTTGAGGTACCAGCTCATCGCCACCTCATAATCCTGTGTGACGCCAAGACCCTGTTCATAGAAATGCCCGACATTATTTTGCGCCTCTGCGCGACCCGCTTCGGCCAGGGGCATAAAGGCCCGCATAGCCGTCTCAAAATGGCCCCGCTTAATCGCCATCACCCCGGCCTCATAGGCATCGGCAAAGGCCAGCCCAGGGACTAAAAAAGCATAGAGAGAACAGTAGCAAACAATGGTTTTTAGCAGCTGCTTCACAGGCAGTTTCCTTTGTTATGGTTTTGTTAGGAGCGCTCTTGGCTGCGCGCTTGTTTTTGCATGGCAATCACCGCTTGGAACAATGACCCCTCTGTCACAGTTCCTATGAGTTGCCCGCTGTCCAGCTCTATGATCGGCAGGCTCTCACCGACAAATTCCCCCGCTATTGCCATGGCATGTTCGAGCGAGTCATGAGTATAAAGGCTGAGCGGAGCAGTATCCATAAAATCAGCTATGGTCCCAGAGCCTGCCTCAAGCACAGCAAAAATACTGAGTTTACCCAGTAAAACGCCGTCCTTGTCGACAACATAGGCCTCGGTATTACCCTGGTTGCGCATGGTCTCCAACAGCTGATCACCAGAGCTGGTCACTGCCGCGGCGGTATAGTTCTGACTGCCGTAGCTGCCCACCGCCGTATGACTCAGGGCAATAGCCTCACGCCCCAGGGCAAGATTTATGCCTCGATCCAGCAGCTGACGGTCAAAGAAAGAATGGCCGAACAGCCGGTTTGTCAGCAGGCTGCAAACCACCACAGCCATCATAGCCGCCACCGCGTATTGGTAAGACTGTGTAAGTTCGAGCACAATCATAACCGCGGACAGTGGTGCGCCAATCACTGCTGAGCTCACCGCGGCCATGGCGGCGACGCTGATAATTCCGGCGATATCAGAAAACCCCAGCAGGGTTAGGATCTGTCCTGCCAGGGCTCCAGTGGCCACACCAATAAAGAGGGCGGGGGAGAAGGTACCTCCGGGCAGACCACAGCCAAGACAGACTGCGGTCATTAAAATCTTAGCGACTAGCACCGTAGCCAGCAGCCAGAGGGTAAATTCGCCGGCAATCATTTGGTTGATGCTCGAGATGCCCAGTCCCAATATCTGCGGTATCCAGACGCCCACCAGGCCGCAGATGGTGGCACCTAAAAACAGCAATTTAGTCGGCGATAGCTGCATTTGCTCAGCCGCTGATGAGGCCCGGCGAAGAGACAACATAAAGAGTATGGCTATCAGCGAGAACAGAGGCGCTAGTACAATCAATGTAGGCACCACCTCTACCAGGCTTGGCACCACCGCTTCGATCTCCAGCGAGGCCGTATTGGGGAACCAATAGTTGCCCAATGTACTCGCGCTAATAGAGGCGACGGTAATCGGAGCTATAGCCCGCATCGAGAAGTGCCGCAGCACGGCCTCGTGGGCAAAAATGACTCCGGCTATAGGGGCGTTAAACCCTGCAGAGATCGCTGCTGCCACACCGCAGCCCAGATAAATATCATGGCTTAACCGGCTGGATACAAAGCGCTTTACCCAGACGCCAACGGTGGCGCCGAAGTGAACTATTGGCCCATATTGGCCTACCGAGGCGCCGCCGCTCGCCGAGACAAAGGCGCCCAGGGTAGAGGCAAAGCCCTGTTTAATATTTAGCGGCTGATGCTGTTGTTGAGCGGCAAAAATACTGTCTGCAGGCCCTGCCCAGCGGTCGATTTTCATGCGAGTCTTTATCAATAGCACGGTGGCCGCAGCGATCCACAGAAATAACAGACTTGAAAAAGACAGGGTTTGCCCAGCGAAATTCACCATTAACAGGCTAGAGGCCTCCCTGTAGTCCCCCAAAGACTCTACGCCTATTACAAATACATTGGACACTATGCCCAGTGCGGCGCCAATTAAACCGCCTATCATTAGGGTGATGCAGGTCTCGACCAATGCCTCTCGAAGTTTAAGCATGATGTGTTTCCAATGGTTATGGATGCAATTTACGCAACCCCTATGAGAATGTCAGCAGTTTTCTTTATTCCGTGGTCCCTGACGGCTGTGCGCTATAGCCAAATGCATAGCTGGAGCTATTGCCGCCCTTGTTAGAACAAACTCATACCTATATAGTGCAATTCATAAACATATAACAGCCCCGTTTTTGGCTCGGGGCAGGGCGAGACCGGTTTTTGCTAGAACTTCAATCTATTATTGGTAGCAGCCGAGAAATAACGGAATTGCGTGCTCTTATCGAAATAGTGGGGCCTAGCGATGCGACGGTTATGATTCTCGGCGACAGTGGCACTGGCAAAGAGCTGGTGGCCAACGCGTTGCACAACTGTTCTGATCGAGCCCAGGCACCTTTTATTCCCATCAACTG
>JBMZST010000176.1:0-3995 GCA_049623265.1 Porticoccaceae bacterium | reverse complement strand
TACGTAATACTAACAGCTTATCAACCAGTTTCAACAATATAAATGTTGCTATAGCTGTATAGACGAACGTAGCGACAATACCCACAATTTGAACATAGGTCTGAGAGGCCATAGTCATTCCTTCGTTGTAACCCTGTCCGCTAAACACGCCCAGGGCATCAGAGGCAAAGATGCCAGCAAAGAATGTACCCAGGATGCCGCCAACACCGTGCACGGGGAATACATCCAGAGAATCATCAATTTTAAAGCGCTGTTTGATAGCCTGCGTAGCGTAGTAACAAACAACACCAGCACTAAAGCCGATAACCAGTGCGCCACCAGGACCAACAAAACCAGAGGCTGGGGTAATGGTACCCAGGCCTGCAACCATACCGGTAACAATACCCAGAACCGAGGGCTTACCGTGTTTTACCCATTCCATCATCATCCAGGCCAGCGAGCCGGCGGCTGCAGATATATGGGTCACCAGCATAGCCATACCGGCGTCACCGTTGGCCGCCAGAGCCGAACCGCCATTAAAGCCGAACCAGCCCACCCAGAGCATACCCGCGCCAGTGACCGTCATGGTCAGATTATGGGGAGGCATTGCCTGGTTGGGGAAACCTCTGCGGTTGCCCAATACCAGTGCCGCAACCAGAGCGCCAACACCAGCGGTGATATGCACCACGGTACCACCGGCAAAGTCCAACAGGCCCATTTCTCCGAGCCAGCCGCCACCCCACACCCAGTGAGTGATAGGCGCGTAAACCACCACCAGCCAGAGGGCGCTAAAAGCCAACATGGCACTAAAGCGCATGCGCTCAGCAAAGGCACCCACAATCAGGGCAGGTGTAATCACCGCAAAGGTCATCTGGAACATGGCAAATACAGACTCAGGGATATCGCCGGCCATGGAGTCTTCTTTAATATTGCCCATCAGCAGGTTGTCCAGGTTGCCGATCCAGGCGTTCATAGAGCCGCCGTCGCCAAAGGCCAGGCTGTAGCCAAAGACAAGCCAGATCAGCGATGCCATGCAGGTGATGGCAAAACACTGCATCAGCACAGACAAAACATTTTTAGAGCGCACCAGGCCGCCATAGAATAGCGATAGACCAGGTATGGTCATAAACAGCACCAGTGCTGTTGAGGTTAAAATCCAGGATGTGTTGGCGCCACTTAGGTCGTCGGCAAAAACCTGGGTAGACAGGCTGCATAAAATAATCGTAAGAATGCCTCGACTGAGGTATTTGGAATTGTCTAACATGATGTTTCCTCTGCGAAAACGCACTAAAACCGTGCAAAAATAATGATCTTTCATCGGCTTGCGCACCAGAATAGACCGAAAAGTCCCCCTAAAGCCCTAAAACTGAGCTTTCCTGCATAAAACAGCAAAATCTATGCCAGCAGCGCCTAAATGCGCACTATTTTGAATCATTTTTGCTCTCAAGCACCTCTCTGGTGCTTGAGTCTGCCCTGTTATTGGGCTCCCAACGGCTCAGTCCTGTCTATACTTGGAATGCACTGGAGGAAATTATGGCCGATACTGACGCGCTAAAAGAGAGGCTTTGCAGCCTAAAGAACAGACTTGAGAACGCTACCGAGGTGAGCCCGGCGGATCGCGATCTGTGGACCAGTTTAATGAACGAAATTATCGCCTTAAATGAGCACAAAAAACTCAGTACCCAGGCGGCTCCATCGACTTTTCGCGATCTGTGGAAACAAAAGAGTTGTGCCTACGAGGTCGATCATCCGGAAATCGCTTATCTGGTGCGTCAAGTGCTGGACATCTTAGCCAAAATGGGGATTTAATGGCCCCTGGCGAAATAATTCAAAAAACCATAGATATTCTGGTGTACAACCTTGTTTAGACTCCTAGCTTTGATTCTTTTAATGACTGTCCTTGGCGGCTGCTCTTCGGCGCCAACGCCAATTAAAGTGGCTCCCAACGGCGAATATATAGGTTGGCACTGTGAAGGCGATATCAGCTCAGATGAGCACTGGCGCTGTGATAAAAAGACCCTCAAAAATGGCGTGTTGGTGACCACAGCTACGGCGGTCGAAGCAATGCCAGAGGCCAGCGTAATCGAAGCCGATCCCAATCCTGCGCCAGCGGCAGTGTCGGCCCCAGTTGCGGTGCCAGAGACAGCTTCAGCACCTGCTCCCAAGGCACTAGAAGTCGAACCTGAAAGCGCTCCTTCGAAACAGCCTGCGCCGTCTGTTGACTCCAACAGTGGATACAGCATCCAGCTCGGTGCCTTTGACAGCCCGGAGCAGGCTCGTGCCAGAGCAGCGGAGCTGGGTTTAGAGGGGAATAGTCAGATTAGACGTATTGTTTCTGGCGGCAGAGTTTTTAATGTGGTTTTGCTGGGCCAGTATGTCAGCCGTTCTGAAGCGGAAGCAGCCGCTGAGATGTTGGGCATAGATTATTGGGTGCGCTCACTGAGGTCGCTCGCCGATGCAACAGTCGAGTGATCAGTCTGTGACCTCCAGACTCAAAGCCTTTGCAGATTCTAAGCCTGGGGTGCCGAATAAAATTTCAGCGACCGATTACCAGTTGCTGGGTAAACAGCTGGCAGGATTAATTGAGGGAGAAACGGATCCTATTGCCAATCTGGCTAACTTCTCGGCCCTACTGTGGCAGGAGCTAGATGGCATCAATTGGGTGGGTTTCTACCTATTGAAGCGCAAAAAGCTAGTTTTGGGGCCATTCCAGGGCAAGCCGGCCTGCACCAGGATCGAGCTGGGTAGCGGTGTCTGTGGCACCGCAGCTACTCTGGGTAAAACGGTGATTGTCGCCGATGTGCACCAGTTTCCTGGCCATATCGCCTGCGATGCGGCATCTAAGTCTGAGATTGTGGTGCCCCTGATCAAGGAGGGCAAGTTGATCGGCGTGCTGGATATAGATAGCCCCAGCCTGGACCGCTTTGATCACCAGGACCAACAGGGTCTGGAGTCACTGTTGCAGCTATTACTGCCGCAGCTGTAAACAGTATTAATCGAGCTCAGTATTCGGGGGGAATACTATGTTACGCAGCAAGCCGCTGCCTCCGCAGATAATCTGGATGGCGTTTAAGTACAGCCTCTATGCACTTTTGACCCTGAATATCCTCTGGTTTTATCTGGAGGAGAGTCTGGCTACAACTCAGACCTTTAGCCAGGGGATCGGTCTGGCCGATATTATTCAAGGCTATGCGGCGACTATTGACACCGCGGCCTGGGTTCTGCTGATTCTATTTTTTGAACTTGAAACCTACCTGTTAGATGACCGTACTCTGAGCAACCCGCGGGTGCAAAGCGCTATATTAGCGGTACGCGCCTTTGCCTATGGCTTTGTCCTCTACGCCTGTTACGGCTATATCAACAAGTTGCTGCTTATCCAGGGTATTGCGCCGTTTAGGGTCGACGATATCTGCGCCCTTGTGGGCCAGGGGTTCACAACCATTGATACCCTGGATGAATACCCACCCCTGGATGCACAGAGTTGCAGAGCATTGGTAGAGACCGATCTCTATAAGCTTAATGGCCAGCAGGTGTTGGGCTCCGCTGCGGATTGGCAGGCGGTTCAGCGGTTGGCCTGGGTCGATGTGATTAACTCGGTCACCTGGATTCTGGTAGTGGCGATTCTGGAAATAGACGTTTGGCTGCAGCTGCGAGACCGTCTCAAGGGGCTGATATTGACCGCCAGCAAAACCGTCAAGATCGCCCTTTACAGCGTGCTGATAGGCGCTGCCGCCTACTGGGGGTTTAAGGGTGACTTCCTCGACTTTTGGGACAGCTTCCTTTGGATTCTTGCCTTTTTCTTTATTGAGCTCAATCTGCTGCAGTGGCAGGCAGAAACCAAGTCTGACGCCCCTACACCTGCTGCATAGGGACAATCGCCAGAATAAGCTTGGACAGGCAGGTGAGTTTACCCTCTTCATTTTCCAGGCGAATCTCCCACACATGGGAGCGCCTGCCCAGGTGAATAGGCCGCGCCGTACCCACCACTAAGCCAGAGGTCACTGGGCGCAAATGGG
>JBMZST010000175.1:0-4033 GCA_049623265.1 Porticoccaceae bacterium | reverse complement strand
TCGGCGGCGATGGTACGCGCCTGAGACACCGCCTCGGCAATGCCGCCGCAGGCAGCAATATGGTTTTCCTTGATCAAAAATGCATCATATAGGCCTATGCGGTGATTGTGGCAGCCGCCCACGGTCACCGCATATTTCTGGGCCAGTCGCAGCCCGGGAATGGTTTTTCTGGTATCCAGAATTTTGACACTGCTGCCCGCGGCCAGCTGCGCATAGTCTCTTGCCAGGGTGGCGGTGGCCGACAAGGTCTGCAATAGGTTGAGCGCGGTGCGCTCGCCCGTCAGCAGTGTTCGAGCCTGGCCCTGGAGGGTAAACAGTGTTTGCTCTGGACTTACCAGATCACCTTCGTTGATATGCCACTGAATCTGAGTACTGGGGTCAAGTTGGTAAAACACCTCATCCACCCAGGCTCGGCCACAGATAACTGCTGCTTCGCGGGAAATCACAGCCGCTCGCGCCTGTTTATCGGCCGGAATCAATAGGGCGGTAATATCCCCGCTGCCAATATCTTCACTCAGGGCGCGCGCAACTGTGGCGGGAATATCGGCGGCAGTATCTTCAGGGGGGTGATAGTGGGTCATTGAATACTCTCAGTCCGGTCAGTCGGGGTTTAAGCTGCCCGCAATGTTATAAACGCGCGGGAGTATAACAGCAATAATGGGTTGCGATTTTGCCAGCTGATCTGTTTCAATGCACCTAGGAGTTTGTAAACTTAAATGCTCGATATGATGAGTAGTTAAAGTTTGGTTAGCCAAAGAGTTGGCAGGGTTAATGATTAAGGGATTAAACTTTAGTAAAAAAGAGCATATCAGCGCGCTGCGGCAGTCCTGCCAGCGGCACCTTCAGTTTGTCTTCAATCGTTTCTTTGAGTTGGCTTCCAGTACCCTGTTGTCCATGGCTGACAGCGCCGAAACTAATCGCTTGCAAGCTTTGTATCTGGATGCCCAACGTCTGGTGCGGACACGCAGATCTGCCATAGAATCACTTTTGCTTGAGCGCACCATGGACAGTTTTTCGGTACTGGACCCCGATGTTCTTGCAGATAATGTCCATGGGTCCCATCATCCGACTAGCCAAAGCCCACGCTATAACCATCTGGAGCTGTTGGGCAATGAGGACCTAGAGGTGATGATTGCTCTGGATAACGGCACCACCAAGGCCCTGGAAACCTTCAAGCCCCAGCTTTACCTGCTGCAGCGCCGATTTTACAGCCTGGCGGAGGGTCAATTGGACGCTGCCAAGCCAATGCCCTTATCACCGGACGCATTACTCGAGTGCTTCTCTGAGTCAGTTTGCCATGATCTGATTGCGGTGGAGATACAGGTGGTGCTGATTAATCTATTTAGTCAGGTCTGTTTTGATCAAAACTATGGTCAGCTGTTGGATCAGATTAATGATGACCTTGAAGAGGCCGGGGTATTCCCCCTGCCTGAGGAGCCTTCCAGAAGTCAGTCTCTGCCATTATCTGAGGTTGATACTAAATCTGTATATACAGATAAAGCGGCTTTAGATACCAGTGTTGCCCAGGATGATCCAGAGCGGCGTCGGGCGGTGGTCGATAAGTTAAAAGCTAGACGGCCTATGGCCAATGTATCTCCAGAGCCCGTGGCTGAATACGCGGCTCAGCAGCCTGCAGAGTCTGTATTAAAACTATCCCCAGAGCCATCAGCCAATGCTGTTGAGTCGGTGCCCCAAACCAGAATTCAAACTGAACTGTTGGCGCGTATATCGAGAATTTTAGGCAGTGCTGGGGAATATGCTGATCAGGGAAATAAAACCTATATCAGCAGACAGCAGGTCTATGCTGAAATCGATAAACAGATCAATCTGTTATTGCAGGCGCCCGATCGAGCTGGTGTAACTCCAGGACAGCAGAGTCAAAATCTGGCCCAGACATTGAATCAAGCGGAACAGCAGGGTCAACCGGGCCTGCATGGCAATGACAGCAGTATTTTTAAGTTGGTGGGCAATGCCTTTGCACAATTTGGCCGGGTCAGCGGTATGGCACCTGAAGCACAGCAGCTGATAAATCGCTGTGAGTTGCCACTGCTAAAATTAGCGCTAGATAAACCAACACTACTAGAGCAGGAAAACCACCCCATACGCAGATTGTTTAACGAGATGGCAAACTATGCCATTGGTCTGGAGTCCGGCAATTGCGCTGAAAACCTGATTTATCGCAAGATGCTAAACCTGTCCGAAAAAATGCTCTCCGACTCCTTTAATGAAACCCAGATTCCCCAGATGTTGAGCGACTTTATTTCCGCCATAGATACAGAAGCCCGACAGACCGGTGCTCAGGCACAGCGTCAGCTTGAGCAGGTGGCCGCCGCGGAAAAAATAAACTGGGCCTACACCAGGGTAGAAAAAGCGATGGCCGAGCGCCTGCTGGGTCAAAGAGTGCCGGTAGCCATTCTGAATTTTGTTGAGCAACACTGGTGCAAACTACTGCATATCACCCATCTGCGCGCTGGTGAGGGCAGCGCTGATTGGCAGTTTGGGCTGCAGATTCTGGATCAATTGCTGGCCATTGAGCGCACTCCACTGGAATGCCGAGATATGCAGGCTGCGACTCAGGTGATGGAGGATATTGATTTGCGGTTGCAGCATATCGCCGTAGACACAGTGCAGCGCGCTGATCAGATGGAGCGACTGCGGTTTATCCTGGACCCCGTGCTGCCCGATAATGTGACCCCATTTAAAGCCTCAAATCGCCTCAACAGACAAAAAGCCAGCGATCAGATTAAACGCATTGTGATAGAGACGTTAGAGCCTGAGATGCCGGGAGAAAACATTGCCCAGGCAGTGACTAGTCTAGAACAGTTGGACTCTGACGATCAGGAAAGTCTAGCCGCGGTGCAAAAGGGTTGTTGGATTGAATTACACGATGATATACAGTCTGCCAAGCGAGGCAAATTAGCCGGCATTGTCGGCCCCTCGTGGAAATATGTGTTTGTGAACAATAAAGGCAAGTTGGTGGCAGCATTAAATCGTGTGCGACTGGCTGAGCAAATGAGAGCAGGCGAGGCTGTACTGTTGGATAATTCTGGTTTATTCGACAAAGCCATCAGAGCTGCGATAAACGATATCAAAGAGTTATCTGTCGCCAGTTAGGCGCAGTGAGTTTAGGACCCCTATGAAGATTGCCCAGGGTTGGTTGAGTGGCAGCACCCAGCTAGTCTCGCCCAATACAGATCCTCGCCCTGATCCAGCCGATATCAGTCTGTTGGTTATACATAATATTAGCCTGCCACCAGAGCAGTTTGGTGGGCCCTACATAGGCCAGCTGTTTTCTAACTGCCTGGACCCAAAACAACATCCTTATTTTGCCCAGATCGCCGATCTCAAAGTGTCCTCTCATTTGTTGATAGATCGCCTGGGCCAGATCACCCAGTTTGTGCCTTTTGATCAGCGAGCCTGGCATGCGGGTGTCTCTGAGTTTGAGGGTCGAGCTAACTGCAATGACTTTTCCATAGGTATTGAAATGGAAGGTGCCGATCATATTGCTTACACTGATAGCCAATATGAAGTGCTTACCGCTGTCACCCAGGTGCTGCTAGCGGCTTATCCGCGGCTTACCACAGACCGTATTGTGGGTCATATGGATATAGCGCCGGAACGAAAAACTGACCCAGGTCCTGCTTTCGACTGGGGTCGCTATAAGAGCGCGCTCTAGTAGCGCAGGGATTACCATGAATTTTTTGATTGTGCTGCTTGCCATTTTATTGCTGGAAGCCTATTCCGAACTCAGCTTTGTACAGCGGGATGGTTGGGTGCGGCAGTGGCATGCAGCTCTGCGCAACTTGGGTCTCCGCGGCGGGTCCTCGGTGCTTGGGATACTGCTGTTTGTGGCAGGTCCACTGCTGCTGTTATGGCTGTTGTTATCTAGTCTTGACCAGCGGGGCCTGGGATTATTGGCCTTTCTGCTAGAACTTACCGTGCTGCTCTATGCGCTGGGGCGGGGTAATTTGGATACCCAGATCACATTGCTGAGTTCCGATTTACAGCGGGATGATCTACAGGCGGCCTTCCA
>JBMZST010000174.1:0-4037 GCA_049623265.1 Porticoccaceae bacterium | reverse complement strand
CTACTTGGATTAAACGTCTTACTTTTATCGCACTGATACTGCCTATGGCCATGTGCCAGGCACAGACTGAGAAATATCAGCAGGGTGTGCACTATGAAGTGTTGCCCCAGGCTATTAGAACCGCCAATCCGGACAAAATTGAAGTCAATGAAGTGTTTTCCTACACCTGTGGCCACTGCTTTAACTTTGAGGCTGTGCTGGAGCCCTGGTCAGAGCAGTTGCCTGATGACGTAGACTTTCAGCAGACGCCAGCCGTCTGGCAGCCCGCTCTGGAGCCCTATGCCCGCGCCTATTACAGCGCAGCCATGTTAAAGGTTTTGGACAAGGTCCATATGCCAATCTTTGAGGCAATCCATGTCAAGCGCCAGGCTGTGCGCACAGAGGCTGACTTCGCAGCGATTTTTGCCGCTCAGGGCATCGACGGAGACAAATTTGCCAAGGCTTACAACTCTTTTGGTATGAGCAGTATGGTCAACCAGGCCAAGGCTCGCGTTCGCGGCTACCGCGTGCAGGGAACGCCCGAAGTGATAGTGAATGGTAAGTATCGCGTGAGCACTCGCCAAGCCGGCGGTTTCGAGGGCATGCTTGCCGTCGCCGACTTCCTTATCGAAAAGGAGCGCCAGGCCGCAACCAATAAATAGCCAGCAGCACCCAAGCCGAAAAATACGCTGCCCTTACAGCGTATTTTTTGGTTCTAATCCACCCATAGTCAGTATAGAGCTAAAGCACTTTATCTATAAGCGACCTATAGGTACTATGTAGCCCCTTTTTTGACCGACCCAACCAAAAGCCAATATGAAGCCAAGCCTAAAGCCAAATAACCCAAACTTTTCCTCTGGGCCCTGCTCAAAGCGCCCGGGTTACGACGTAGCCAACCTAGACTGCTCCACCCTGGGTCGCTCACACCGCTCGGCCGCCGGCAAGGCTGCCTTGGGGCGGGCCTGTACAGACACCGCTGAAATACTTGGGTTGCCAGAAGGCTACAGGGTCGGCGTGGTTCCTGCCTCGGATACAGGGGCCGTGGAAATGATTATGTGGTCAGTGCTGGGGGCACGGCCAGTAGATATTTTTGCCTGGGAATCCTTTGGTAGTGGCTGGCTCACCGATGCGACCAAACAGCTAAAGCTAGAGCAACTCAATAGCTATACCGCAGACTATGGCCTGCTGCCTGATCTGACCCAAGCAAACCCAGACCATGACTGTATTTTTACCTGGAACGGTACCACTGCGGGCGTCAAAGTGCCCAATGCCGACTGGATCAGCGATGACCGCACTGGCCTGACGATCTGTGATGCCACCTCAGCAGTATTTGCCATGGAAATGCCCTGGGAAAAGCTCGATGTGGTGACCTACAGCTGGCAGAAAGTGCTGGGCGGTGAAGGAGCCCACGGTATGCTAATTCTCAGCCCCAGAGCTGTAGAGCGCCTAGAAAACTACCAGCCGCCCTGGCCGTTGCCAAAAATTTTCCGTATGACCAAGGGCGGCAAACTAATTGAGGGTATATTCCGTGGCGAGACAATTAACACCCCATCTATGCTCTGTGTTGCCGATTATCTGGATGCTCTGGACTGGGTGCGCTCCCTAGGTGGACTGCCCGCAGCTATTGCCAAGTCAGAGGCCAATCTAGAGGTGTTAAAAGGCTTTGTGGCCAACAGGCCCTGGGCACACTTTTTAGCCCAGGAAGAAGACCAGATTTCCAATACCAGCGTCTGTCTATCCCTCGACCTCGAGGCCGACCAGGTTAAGCAGATCGTCAAGCTGCTAGATGCCGAGGGCGTTGCCTATGATATTGGCGCCTATCGCGATGCCCCCGCCGGGCTGCGTATCTGGTGTGGCGCCACGGTAGAGCAAGCCGACCTGGAAGCACTATTGCCCTGGTTAGACTGGGCCTATGCTGAAGTAAACCTGTAACTCAACGGTTCTGATACCAAGACTACTGAGAGAAACTATGTATAACATCCGTACCTACAATGCCATTTCTTCTAAAGGCCTATCTCGTTTCCCTGCTGATAAATACGCGGTGTCCAGCGAATCAGCAACGCCTGATGGTGTATTGCTGCGCAGCCAGAAATTGCACACAGAAGTCTTACCTGAATCTGTGCTTGCTGTGGCCAGAGCAGGTGCTGGTACTAACAATATTCCCACTGAAGATTACACCCAGCAGGGCATCGTGGTATTCAACACGCCGGGTGCCAATGCCAACGCGGTAAAAGAATTGATTGTGGCTGGCCTGCTATTGGGGTCTCGCGATATCTATGGCGGCATGAACTATGTGCAAGAGCTCGGCCATATGGACGACTCAGGCGAGATGGGCAAGCTGCTGGAAAAGGAGAAGAAGCGCTTCGCCGGTTCCGAAATCACAGGCAAAACCCTGGGTGTTGTCGGCCTGGGTGCTATTGGTTCTATTATCGCCAACCTGGCTCTGGATTTGGGCATGGATGTGATCGGCTATGACCCTGCGATCTCAGTAGAAGCTGCCTGGCAGCTGTCCAGTCGCGTAGAGCGCATGGACAGTATCGAAGCCCTGCTGGCCCGCGCCGATTTTATTACCCTGCACGTGCCCGCGATTCCAGCTACCAAGCACCTGATTAACAAAGATACCCTGGCGCAAATGAAACCCAGCGCCAAAATTCTTAATTTCGCCCGTGAAGAAATTGTCAGCACCGACGATATGGTTGCCGCCCTCGACAGTGGTACTATCGCCGGATATATCAGTGACTTCCCGGCCCCCGCGCTGCTGGGCCGTAAAGATGTGCTGCTGATGCCGCATATTGGCGCCAGCACCGAAGAAGCCGAAGAGAACTGCGCAGTTATGGCTGCCAATCAGCTGATGGACTATCTTGAAAACGGTAATATTCGCAACTCGGTGAACTTCCCTCCCACCAAAATGGCTCGCAATGGCGGCACACGCATTACCTTTGCCAATAGCAATGTACCCAAAGTACTGGGCAGCGTGCTGGCAGTACTAGCCGACGCCGAGCTGAACGTTGTTGATATGGTGAACAAAAGCCGCGGTGATATTGCCTACAATATTATCGATGTAGAGGGCGATATAGATGCTGGCATTGAAGCATCAATTGCCGCTGTTGACGGCGTGATTCGACTTCGGGTTTTGTAATAAAGCAGCAGAGTTGGGATATCAAACTCCCAACTCTGCGCTACGTTATTCTTAAGTAAAGCCACCTAAATCCAGAATTTAATTTTCTGGAATTTCTCCTTTTTCAGAACTACGCTTTTTAGAACATGTTCTAAATTGTCAGATTTCTGCTATCTAGATTTTATGTTGTCAGACAAAAAGGCGGTGCAATTTCGTCATATCGTAAGTTTTTTCTTGTCTTGTTAAATTTCCAAAGTAGCTAAGTTTCAGGCGGTTATGGATAGTTGAATTTGATCATTCCATAGGATGTGGATGCGTAAATGAAAACACTAGCTGTTCATCTACTCGCTTTGTTACTTTGCTCGGCATGCCCCGCCATGCTGTATTTGAGCAAATATTTTGTATCCGTGTTATTGGTATTCTGGGATCCAGCGCTGTGGTATCAGTTTCTATCTGCGTTCGCGCTAGTCACCGCTGTAGCTGCCAAACATGCAGTCGGACTGGGTCTGCCTGTTTATTTTTGGGTACAGATATTTTCACCCTTTACGTATAAAGTCGCTATTGTTTGTGGCTTTATTGTTGGCGCTATACCTATTGCCATTTATGCATGGCCACTGGATTTGTTCGGCCCTAAATCATCGTTTAGCGTACAGGGGGTGGAAATGACCATCGATGGAGTTCCAACTATGGCGGGTTGGTTGTATTACCTTGAGTGGGTTTGTTTATTTGGCGTTCTTGGTAGTTCGGGGGCCCTGATGTTTAAGTATGTACTCCAAAAGTTTGCGTGACATGAATTTGGTTATTAAGTGAAGTTGGTAATGCAATAGATGACAGCCACAAACTAGATTGTGCCCTTTAGAATGATAGGGACAAACAGCCTTCTAACCAAACAACTTCCCCCGCACCGTATCCCTATAGGCCTTGGGGCTATTGCCCGACC
>JBMZST010000173.1:0-4043 GCA_049623265.1 Porticoccaceae bacterium | reverse complement strand
GAGGGCACTCCTCCATGCCCCCCAAAACCAGTGCTATTACCGACCTTGCCCGGGCTATTACCCGTCTTGAAGAAAACCCCGTGCCCGGTGGTCTGGAGGGGTTGGCGGCAGATATGTTTGATAGGATCAGTCGCCATATGCCCTTTGTACCCAGAGTGTTTTTTGCCAACCAATGGCTGTTTGGCGGCTTGATTGAAGAGCAGCTGAGCGAGGCTCCAACTACCAATGCTATGCTGCGTACCACCACCGCACCTACCATGCTGTCGGGCAGTGTAAAAACCAATGTACTGCCTATCGAAGCCGTGGCCACAGTGAACTTTAGGATTCATCCCAGGGATTCTGTGGAAAGCGTGGAAAACTATGTTACTGACCTGGTGGCCAGCGACAGCATCTCGGTGCACAGTCACGGTGGTGGCAATCCCTCGGAAGTCTCTGATTGGAAGGCTCCGGGTTACGCGGTGATTGCCCAGAGTATGCGCGAGATTCATGGGGATATTCCGGTGGCGCCCGGTCTGATGATCGCTGCCTCAGATAGCCGCCACTATGGCAAGGTGGCAGATAATGCCTACAGATTTAACCCCATACGCCTGACACCAGAGCTACTGACCGGCTTTCATGGCACCAATGAGAAGATTTCCGTGGCTGACTATGCCCAGGGAGTGCGAGGCTATATAAGAATTATTGCCCATGGCACTGCAGAATAAGTATTGTTCTCTAAGAGGATGTTTCTATGGATATTTTATTGCCCATGCATATTGGGGCAGGGATATTTGCCCTAGTCGCCAGTCTGTTGGCTGTGTTGTCTACTAAGGGTAAAAAGCTGCATATTCAGTCGGGACGGATTTACTTCTGGGGTATGCTGGGTATTTTTGTAACCGCTATTCCCATGGCGCTCATATCAGGTAACCAGTTTCTGTTTATCACCGCCGTATTTTCTTTTTATCTGGCCTTTGCCGGCATAAGGTTTGCCAGAAATCGCAGCGGTATTCCCGCCACCATAGACTGGATTGCAGTAAGCTTAATGCTGCTATCTGGCGCTGGTATGTGGTTATTGGCTGTGCTGCATTTGATGGATAATAATCCTGATTTTATTGTTCCCGTGGTCTTTGGGACTCTGGCTTTGGCTCTGGGGTATAGAGACTATCGTTCACATAAAAACGAGACGGCCAAGGGGCCCCAGAGAATTGCCAGTCATCTAAGTAATATGTTGGGTGGCACCATTGCAGTAATCACCGCGGTGTTGGTGGTAAATATCAATATGCAGCCGGGCTGGCTCTTGTGGATACTGCCAACCCTGGTAATTACGCCACTGATTATTTGGTGGAATACCAGGGTTTTAAAATAATTACGTTTTAGAGGCTGGACAGTGAAAATAGCGGCACTGATATTGTTGATTATTACGCTTGGGCTGGCTATACCCTATGGCAGCAAGTCCTATGGCTTAAAACCCATTTCAGAGGCTGATCTCCCTGCCGAAGGTGCCTGGGCACCTCTGACTCAGGGCAACCTTTACTACCGCTGGTATTTGCCCTCCGAGGCAGTCAGCAATGGCGAGACCCTGGTTCTGGTCCATGGATTCTCAACACCGCACTTTGTCTGGGATGGGGTGCGGCAGTTTATGCTCGATGCTGGGTACAGGGTTCTGGTCTATGACCATTTTGGTCGAGGTTTTTCCGAGCGGCCAGCAGTGGACTACGATGCCCAGTTCTATGTGCAAGCCCTGAGAGAATTGTTGGATCAGCAGAACCTGTCTGAGCCTGTGCATCTGGTTGGCTACTCCATGGGTGGTGCTGTTCTGGGACATTTTATTCAGGCCTACCCGGACCGAGTTAAGACCCTGTCATTAATAGCGCCAGCCGGTTTTATGACCGAGCAACCCGCCTCCAGCACGCTGGTGAATATTCCGTTAATCGGTGAATGGTTGGGGCATATGTTTGCTGACAAAATGCTGGTCAGCGATGTGACAGAGTCCGAGATGGCTCATATTGCCGATCCTCTGGCCATCCCCCGAGGGGAGTTTGTGATCAAGGTGGGCCAACAGATGCAGCACTCCGGATTTGTGGAGTCTCTGGTATCTACGCTGCGGAACTTCAATCTGTTTAATGGCATTGAGAGTTTTAAGGCCGTGGGCAAACTGGATATTCCCACCCTGGCAATCTGGGGCACCGATGATGCCACGGTGCCCTTTATGGGCAGTGAAAACCTGCTGCTTGCCATCCCCCATACCGAGCTAGTCGTGGTTCAAGACGGGGGCCATAATATTACCTATATGCAGCCCAGTATTGTGGGCCCTGCCATTGTTGACTTTGTAGACGGGACTCTTTCTACTAACCAGTAAAATCCCTGTGCTGCTATTATCTGCTCAGGCTTTTAAGCAGTGTGCTGTCGAGGATAAAAAATGTCAGAACAGGATTTAGAGTTTGAATAGAGTACTCAGAAAGGCACATACCTATTTGGGTTTAGCAGTGTCCATTCAGCTATTGCTCTGGACGGTCTCTGGTATTTATTTTGCCTTTAATGATATCGATGATATTCGCGGTTCGCAGTACCTGGTCGATCAGCCAACTCGTGCCTTTACCATTGACCAGCCCCAGCAATTTCCCTCTGCCAAGCAGTTGAGTTATTTCTATCGGCTGGAGCAATTACTGGTGTCGGTAGAGACGGACAGTGGCACTGAGATCTATCAGCCAGATGGCAGTGCAGCGGAACCCCTATCCTCGGCGCAGGCCAAAATGCTGGTGGCTAAACGCACCAGCCTAATGCCCGTTGAGGTTAGCAGGATCACGGAGGCTGAGGTGGGCGCTGAGTACCGGGGCAGAGATCTGCCTCTCTATCGAGTCTCAGCCAGGGATGCCGAGGATCTGGTTAATGTCTATGTTGATCCGCGGTCTGGTGCCATAGTGGCTATTCGCTCCGATGCCTGGCGCATCTGGGATCTGCTCTGGGGCCTGCATATTATGGATTGGAAGGCACGGGATGATTTCGGCAATGTCTTTATACGCTTTTTCTCGATTCTGGCTCTGATCAGCGCCTTATCCGGCATCCTGCTGTATTTTAAGATGCGGCGCCGCTAAGCCATGGCTAGCCCACTTCAACCTTTCTACAGCTTACACAGCGATCGCTGTAGTCTGGTGATCGACTGCAGGTCCAATGCTCCGGTAATTTTATACTGGGGTGCGCGTCTGGCAGAGACGACTCAGCCTGAGATGCTCGCGTTACTGGCCACCACTCAGGAGGCGCCGGCCTCTGTGGCCGAGGAGGCGCCGATAGCTCTGTCGCCGGAGACTGGCGCGGGATTTTCAGGCAGCCCTGGTGTTCAGGTGCATCGCGACGGTCAGCACTGGGCTATCTACAGTAGTCTGGAGTCTGTATCTGTGGAGTCACCCAATCAGTTGCTATTGGTCTCCCGTTGCGCAACTACACAGCTTCGTTTGACCCATAGGTTGGCCCTGGATCAGAGCACCAATATGCTCACTGCATCTACAGAGATAACTAACATGGGTGACAGTCGACTATGGGTTGATCAGTGCGCTGCACCCACCATCCCTCTGCCCCTAGACTGCAACCGAATACAGGGGTTTTCTGGGCGCTGGGCCAATGAGTTTCAAATGCAGTCGGTGGCGCGCTTTAACGGCAGCTATGTGCGTGAAAATCGCAGTGGCCGCACCTCCCATGATGCATTCCCGGGACTGATTATTTATGGCGAAAACACCAATGAAGGCACTGGTCGCGCCTATGGTTTGCACCTGGGCTGGAGTGGTAATCATCGCCTAATGGTAGAGGAGCAGTTTAATAGCCGAGCCTATGCGCAACTGGGAGAGCTGTTTTATCCTGGCGAGCTAAGTTTGGAGCCCGGCGAAAGTTACTGTTCACCCTGTCTCTATGGTGTTAGCACAGAGCTTGGACTGTCCGATTTATCCCGCTGTTTTCACGGCTATGTTCGCACCCAGCTGACTGATCAGCGTATGGCCGGCAAACAAAAGGCAGTGCACTTCAATACCTGGGAGGCTATGTACTTTGACCTCTCTGAGGAGCGCCTTAGG
>JBMZST010000172.1:0-4043 GCA_049623265.1 Porticoccaceae bacterium | reverse complement strand
GACTACTGCCTCTGGTATCTGGAGACCCATATACCCAGCTATATCACGCCGGCCGATAATATTGCTGCCATTATTGTTGAGCCCGGCCTGGCCGAGGGGGGCAACTGGATTCCCTCGCCGGACTTTATTCAGGGCATTCGTCGTATTTGCGATAAACACAACTGGTTGATGATTGTCGACGAGGTACTGACCGGACTTGGCCGCACCGGCAACCTATGGGGGGTAGAGCACTATGATGTGGTGCCGGATATTATGGTGGTAGGTAAAAACCTGTCTGGGGGCATTGAGCCCTGTGCCGGAGTGGCCGCGCGCGATGAAATACTGGGGGACAACCCAAGGGCCTCGGCGGGCAGTACCTTTGCCGGCACACCGGCGGGCTGTGCCGCTGGGCTGAAAACTCTGGAGATATTCCAGCGGGATAATATTGTGGCTCAGGCTGCCAGTTTGGCTGAGTTGGCGGAGCAGCGCATGTCGGGCTGGGCCGAGCGCTATGAGATAGTCTCTGAGGTGCGCTGTCTTGGGTTATTGATGGGTATCAGTTTTACCCACCCCAACCGCGATAATATGGCGGATGATTACGACGACAGCTGGGTGGCACGCACAGTGCGCAATGAAATGTTGATCAACGGTGTCTGGGCGATCTGTGATACTGAGCCCACGGTGCGCATGTACCCGGCTCTCAATATGGACCAGCAGACCTTTATGCAGGCGCTGGATATTATTGAGACTGCCATACAAACAGTGGAGAAGGGCGACAGACTGGTGGGCGATTACCCGCCAATTCCCAGTGGAGTCACTGGATTTTAACCACAGCCAGACGCGAACAGAGTGAATTAGGGAGAGAGATGTTGACTATTCCAGCAACCATACCACTGGTGGCGGTGACCGCAGATCGGGCGTTAAATGGCGCCCATCAGTACCACTCTGCCGGCGAGAAATACCTCACCGCGGTTAAGGAGGGCGCTGGCTGTGTCCCTATGATCTTACCAGCTATGGATGATCAGGCCGGCATAGACAGTGTTTTGAGCTGCGTAGATGGTGTGCTGCTCACCGGTGGCTACAGCAATATTGAGCCCCATCATTACGGTCAGCAACCGGCGCCCGGTGAAGACAGCCGGGATGCAGCGCGGGATAAAACCAATTTGGCACTGATACCGCAGATTATTGCCGCAGGAATACCTGTACTGGGCATTTGCCGGGGTCTGCAAGAGCTGAATGTAGCTCTGGGAGGCACCTTGCATCAGCGGGTCTATGAAATTGATGGCATGCTGGATCACCGCGAGGACAAAACCGCCGCAGTGGAGGTACAGTATGGCCTGGCCCATGGGATTGAGGTGCAAAGCGATGGACTGCTGGCGTCTATCTATGCTGATCACCGGCCCATGGTGAACTCGGTTCACGGCCAGGGCATTGATCGGCTAGCTGAGGGATTAACCATTGAGGCGGTGGCTGAGGATGGCCTGGTTGAAGCTGTATCGGTCACCGCGGCTACAGAGTTCGCTCTGGCAGTGCAATGGCACCCGGAATGGCAGGTGCGCAACAATGCATTTTATCTGGCGATTTTTAAAGCCTTTGGGGATGCCTGCAGGAATTATGCTCAACAGCGCCAGAGCGGCTGAAAAGAAGCTGATTAAAACAATAAAAAAGAGAACAGTGATAATGGCTAAAGTAATGCGCAGGTTACTGGGAATTTTCCTCATCTCTATGGGGCTGGCCGCCTGTGACCAGCAGCCTGAGTACAGCCTGGTAATTGCCAATGGGCGGGTAATAGATCCGGAGACTCAACTCGATGCTGTCCGGCATATCGGCATTAACGGGGGTACCATCAGTGAGATATCTGTGGAGCCTCTGCGCGGCAAACAGCGTATTGATGCCACCGGACTGGTGGTGGCACCGGGCTTTATTGATGTTCATAGCCATACGCCCACATTGCTGGGCGAGCATGTCAATCTGCTGGATGGCATTACCACCCAGCTTGATCTGGAAGCCGGTTCTTTTCCGGTGAGCTTCTACGGTGAGCATTTTGCCGCTGGTGCCCAGATTAATTATGGCTCCTCTGTAGGGCATTGGGCTGTGCGCACCAAGGTGATTCAGGGTGAAGATATGCCCTATATTTTTGCCGGCAATCGGGTGCTGAGTATGGCAGGCCCCACCTGGATGCAGACGGCTACCCCAGAGCAAATCGAACAGATGCGTCTGCTGCTAAATCAGGGTCTTGACGAAGGTGGTCTGGGCATAGGTGTGCTGCTGGACTATATGACCGAGGCGGTTTCTGATGCAGAGTTACGCATGCTGTTCGAGGTGGCGGCCGAGCGCCAGGTGCCGCTCTATATCCATGTGCGCCGGGGTCACACTGGCGATCCCAGTGGCTTAATTGAAGTGCTTGATCTGGCTGTAGAGACTGGTGCACCGCTATTTATCTGCCATATTACCCACAATGCCATGGGCCGTATCGGTGACTGGTTAGGAATGATTGATGAGGCCAATCGGGCTGGGGCCAATATTACCACGGAGACCCTGTCCTACGCCGCCGGTGGTACCAGTATCTCAGCAGACGTATTTCGCCGCCGCGACTGGCAGGCCATCTTTGATATCAGCTATGAGGATGTGCAGTGGGTCGCTACGGGTGAATGGTTGACTAAAGAGAGCTGGGACAGGTATGCCGCTGAGGAGCCCACAGGGATGGTCAACCATCATTATGTAAAAGAAGACTGGGTAGAGACCGCGTTACAGTGGCCGGGAATGATGGTGTCTACAGATGCGCTGCCCGCTATAGATACCAGCATTCCAACCAACCCCAATGTGGCCGGTACTTTTTCGCGCCTGCTGGGCCATTATGTGCGCGAACGCAAGGTGTTGAGCCTGTCTGATGCACTGGCCAAATCCAGCCTATTACAGGCCCAGTGGATGGAGCAGGCGTCGCCAGCGTTTAAGAAGAAAGGGCGTATTCAGCAGGGCGCTGATGCGGATATAGTGGTTTTTGATGCCCAGACCATCGCTGCCAATGCAACTTACGGTGACCCCTACCTAAAGCCCACAGGTATGGTCCATGTGCTGGTGGCAGGGGACATCGTAGTCAGAAACTCAGAGCGAGTGGAGGGCACGACGTCGGGGCAAAAACTATTGGGCCCCCGTTAACGCCTGTTGCGAGTCGTTAGATTTTACTGCGTGCTAACCCCGCCCACATCAATATGGGTTTCCTGCGCAGGCATAAGAATCAGGCGATCCCCCGATGGGCTCTCAATCACAGGTTTTTTATTGTCCCCTTTATCTGGCTGCTCTCCCACCTGAACTGCAATGGCAAAGACGCGGCTTTTTATCTGACCCTGAGGGTCCATAACCTCGGCAAATATGCTTAGGTAGTACTTGCCCGCAGCAGCGGCACTGAGGGTTTGCTGTAGGGTGAAAGCCTGACCATCATCCAGATTAAACAGGTGCTCTGTTGTAGCTGGCTCGGTGCTCAGTCCGCTATCCGCACGTAACTTTATTTTCAGTTGTCCAGCGCTGTGGGGAACCCTAAAGCTAAGGTCAACTGTCTGCTCTTCACCGATATCCAGTGGACCTTTAAAACTATGGTTAAAGTCTATGGCAGCGCCGGGCTTAAGATATTTGGCATTGCTGGTTTTGTCACTGGTGCCGCTATCACAGGCGCTAAGTACCAGGGCAATCACTAGTAGGGCTAGGTAGGTAATCTGTTTCATGCTTATCTCTCGCATTGTCTAGTTGCTGATCTGGAAGTCGAAGCAATAGTCTCCGGCATCATCGGTCTCGTCTATATTGTTCCAATCATAAAAAGCCAGCACATGGGTTCCCGTGGTTTCAAAGCTCAGGCTGGCATTCTCGGAACCTATCACCCCTGATTCAGCCACATGGGTGCGGTTGCCCCCCTGATAAATCAGAAAATCGGGATCAGAGGTGGTGGCGCCACCTACCTCTGTGGCACTGAAATCATAGGTTCCCGCGGTGGGCACCTGGAATTCCACAAAGGAGATAATTCCCAGCTTGTTGTAGTAGCCTAGATCGTCCACCGAGCACAGCTGAAT
>JBMZST010000171.1:0-4065 GCA_049623265.1 Porticoccaceae bacterium | reverse complement strand
CGAACTGAATTAAGGAGAAAATAGTGGCATTTGCTGAAGTTGGGAAAGTCGCTCCGGCCTTCACCCTCTCTGATCAAAGGGGCAACAAGGTCAGTCTTAAGCAGTTCAGAGATGTTAAAAATGTGGTTCTGTATTTCTATCCCAAGGCCATGACGCCTGGCTGCACTGTTCAGGCCTGTGGTATCCGCGATACCAAGGCCGAGTTTGATGCTCTGGATACGGTGGTGTTAGCGGTCAGCCCCGACTCTGTCGATCGCTTGGTTAAGTTCGAAGACAAGCAAGAATTAAACTTTACACTTCTCTCTGATGAAGACCACGCAGTCACCGACAAATACGGTGCCTGGGATTTAAAGAAATTTATGGGCCGCGAATTTATGGGCGTGTTGCGCTCAACCTTTATTATTGGCAAGGACGGCCGTATTGCTCATGTGATGGCCAAGGTGAAAACCAAGACCCATCACGAAGACGCCCTGAATTGGGTCAAAGAAAACCTCAGCTAGAACAGTCTGATAACTCATTAATTTAATCCCGTTTAAGGAAACCTACAGATGTTTTTTATTTCAAGTGCCTACGCTCAATCTGCCGGACCTCAGGAAGCTAACCCCATGGTTACTCTGGTTATGTTTGGTGGCCTGTTTCTGTTTATGTACTTTTTGATTATTCGTCCTCAGCGCAAGCGCCAGAAAGAGCACGCTAATCTAGTCGAGTCTCTTAGCAAGGGCGATGAGGTGGTAATGACCAGTGGCATGCTGGGTAAAATTACCAAGCTTGAAGGCGACTATGTGGTGCTTGAGGTCAGCAACAACCTGGAGTTAAAGTTTCAGAAAGCTGCAGTTCACGCGGTGTTGCCTAAGGGAACCATCAAGGCAATATAATCGGTCTAATACCACGGCCGAATTGGGGCCGCATAGGTGGCCCCATTATGATGATTTCCTACCCAGATAGACTCAATCTCGCTCAGGCACCTACGCCTCTCTATCGCTTAGATCGACTCACTCAGCAGCTTCGCAATGAAGGGGTCGAGTGTCCACAGTTATGGATCAAGCGCGATGATCAAACCGGCAACCTGACCTCCGGTAACAAGGTCCGCAAACTAGAGTTTCTATTGGCTGCGGCCAGAGCCCAGGGCTGCGATACCCTAATCACTTCTGGTGGTGTTCAATCCAATCACTGCCGCGCCGTGGCTGTGCTGGGAGCTCAACTGGGCTTTAAAGTGCATCTTTTATTGCGCTCCGATATCGAGCCCGCCCCGGTGGGTAATTTGCTGATTGATCAGTTGGTCGGTGCCAATATCTCCCACTATAGCCCCCAGGCGTTTAAGCGGCTGGACCAGCTATTCGCCCAGTGGCAACAGTACTATGCCGAGCGGGGCTCCAAGGCCTACAGCATTCCCACAGGCGGCAGTAACGGAACTGGCCTCTGGGGCTATATAGCCGCTGCTGAGGAGTTACAGCAAGATTTTCAGCGCGAAGGTATATCACCTGACTATATTGTCCATGCCACTGGCTCCGGGGGTACACAGGCTGGCCTGACTCTGGGTTGCAGTCTTCTGGGTATGGAGACGCAGGTAGAGGGCTATGCGGTCTGTGATGACAGTGCTTATTTTTCTCAGCGAGTAACTGAGGATATCCAGGAATGGGCTGCACAGAATCCCATGGCTGCCGATATTCACCAGCTGTCAATTCTGACTCAGGACCAGTATGCAGGTCCGAAATATGGCGAGGCTGGGCCGGAGGTCTTTGCGGCCATTAAACATCTGGCCGCTCTTGAGGGCGTCATACTGGACCCAGTGTACACGGGGAAAGCCTTTTATGGCATGGTTGAAGAAATTCGCAAGGGGCGCTACGCCGGTGTCTCTGATATGGTGTTTGTCCACACCGGCGGGCTTTTGGGGCTGCTGGCCCAGCAGCACAGGCTTAATGAGTAAAATAATAAGGGGCTTTTATGTTTGAGCAACTCGTGGATACGGTCAATGGTTTTGTCTGGGGTCCCGTTATGTTGACCCTGCTGCTTGGCACTGGTATCTACCTGACCATTGGTCTTAGGGGGATGACCATCAGCCATATTCCCTATGCTTTTCGCCAGCTATTTAAGGGCCGCGAAAGCAGTGGAGAAGGGGAGATTACCCCTTTTAACGCTCTGATGACCTCGCTGTCCTCCACTATCGGTATGGGAAATATTGCTGGCGTGGCGACGGCTATAGGTCTGGGTGGCCCCGGAGCGCTATTTTGGATGTGGTGCGCAGCCTTTGTGGGTATGGCTACCAAATATGCCGAGGCTGTGCTGGCGGTAAATTATAGAGAGACCGACGAATTGGGCCGTAAAGTGGGTGGGCCCATGTACTATATTAAAAATGGACTGGGCGGCAACTGGAAGTGGCTGGGTATGACCTTTGCCCTGTTTGGTTCGCTGGCCGGTTTTGGTTTGGCTAACACAGTGCAGTCCAATGCAGTGTCTCAGGTTCTGGAAACCAATTTTGCCGTGCCTACTCTGGTCAGCGGTTTAGTAATGGCGGTGTTAGTGGGCACCGTGCTGCTGGGAGGTATTAAACGCATTGCTGTGGTGGCAGGTAAACTTGTCCCCTTTATGGCTCTGCTGTACATATCTGCCACACTGTTGATCCTGGTAATTCATGTAGCCGAGATTCCCGCGGCTGTCGTGTTGGTGGTGGACAGTGCATTTAATGGTGCTGCGGCCACTGGCGGTTTTGCCGGTGCCACACTCATGTTAGCGTTGCGTATGGGCATAGCCCGGGGTATTTTCTCCAATGAGGCAGGCCTGGGTTCAGCCCCTATTGCCCATGCTGCGGCCGAGACCAATAGTCCAGTGCGGCAGGGCACTATTGCCATGCTGGGCACATTTATAGATACATTGGTGATCTGCACCATGACGGGTCTGGTGCTAATTGTAACCGGTGTATGGAGCGGTGAGCCCCAGGGCGCTGCGATGACCTTAGCCGCTTTTACCAGCACATTGGCCTTTGGTGATCTGTTGTTGTCGATCTGTGTCGCGCTGTTCGCCTTTACCACCATGCTGGGCTGGAGCTACTATGGAGAGCGCTGTGCCGAGTTTCTGCTCGGACCAAAGGTGATTACGCCATTCCGTATTCTCTGGGTAATAGGTATCTTTGTGGGTACTCAGATGAGTCTTGAGCTGGTGTGGAAAATGACCGATGCTCTCAATGGTTTGATGGCTATTCCCAATTTAATTGCACTCATTTTGTTATCGCCTGTGGTATTTCGTCTGACGCAGGAGTATTTTGCCGAAGAGACAAAGCCAGTTCATGAAAACAGCTAACGCTACTTAAACAGAGGGCCAATATGTCCGAGTCAGCCGGGCCAAAGTTAGTTATTGCTATATCATCCACGGCATTATTTGATATGCGCGAGAGTCACAGCATTTATGAAAACCAGGGTGTGGCTGCTTATTCTGTTTATCAACGGGAGCACGAGGATGATATTCTCGAGCCAGGGGAGGCCTTTCCCCTAGCCGCCAAACTACTGCGCATCAATGAAAAACTCGGTGGTGAGCCCAAAGTCGAGATTGTCTTGCTGTCTCGAAACTCCGCGGACACAGGACTGCGGGTATTTAATTCTATAGCTCACCATGGCTTAAATATTTCCCGGGCGGCCTTTTCTGGGGGTAATAGTCCTTACAGATATGTGTCAGCTTTTGGCTGTGACCTATTTCTCTCAACCCATGCCGAGGATGTGCGCAGCGCACTGGATAGCGGTATGGCTGCGGCAACCCTGTTGCCTTCCCAGAGTGGCCCCAGTGAATCCGATGAGCTGAGATTCGCCTTTGATGGCGATGCGGTGCTGTTTTCTGATGCCTCCGAGCGTATTTTTAAGGAGCAGGGGCTCGACGCCTTTACGGCCAATGAAAAAGCCTCCGCCCATATGCCCTTGGATGCGGGTCCATTTAAGCGCTTTTTACAGGCGCTTCATGGTCTACAGGCTGAATTTCCCGCCGGGGAATGTCCCATTCGCACGGCTCTGGTCACTGCCAGAGCAGCCCCAGCTCATGAGCGCGTAGTGCGCACTCTGCGCGAATGGGATATTCGAA
>JBMZST010000170.1:0-4097 GCA_049623265.1 Porticoccaceae bacterium | reverse complement strand
GCTATCTCAATAATGCGCTCGCGCTCTGGATCCAATCCGGTCATTTCCAAATCGATCCAAATTAAATTGAGTGGGTCTTGAGCTGTCATCGGTTCCTCTGGGACAAGAGATAGTGGGCAAAATGTTACTGAGGGCGATTATGCTATATCCTTGACGGCGAGAACGCCAGACATCCGAGGCAACCAGGTAAAACTATTGAGCAATCGCAGACTTAGCAAGCGACAGAAAGACCGCATCCAGGCCATTCAGGAGCGTCGCCGGGAGCGTGCCAATCTGAAGCAGAGCGTCCGAGATGAGGAGCTACAGAATCTGGCAAATCTGGGGCCGGAAACCCTGGGCACTGTAATTACCAACTATGGCTCTCAGGTCGATATCGAAGGTTGCGAAACGCCCTACGAAGGTCAGATACTGCGCTGTCATAAACGCGCCAATGTCGACACATTGGTCACCGGCGATAAGGTGATCTGGCGCCATGCCGAACCCCATGGTGTAGTGGTGGCTCTAGAGCCCAGAGCGTCGCAGCTGATCCGTCCAGATATTTACGGCAAGCTGCGCACTGTTGCCGCCAATATTGACCGCATCGCTGTGGTCTTTGCCCCTAAGCCCACACCCCATAGCAATCTGTTAGACCGCTATCTGGTGGCCGCCGAAGCGCAGCAGATCACGCCACTTCTGGTGCTGAACAAGGTCGATATGTTTGATCAGCGAGAGCACCCTGAGATTGAACAGCTGATGGCGGACTATCGCCGCATTGGTTACGATGTAATTGCGGTATCAGCTAAAACTGGACAGGGCATAGATCAGCTGCAACGCTACCTGTCCGAACATACCTCCATTTTTGTTGGCCAATCCGGGGTGGGCAAATCATCATTGCTCAACCACCTGCTACCCGAGGCCAATCTGCAGGTGGGGCCCCTATCGAAAGACAGAGAAGAGGGAACCCATACCACCACCTCCTCGAGACTATTTCATCTGACCGGAGGCGGTATACTGATCGACTCCCCGGGTATCCGAGAATTTGCGCTCAGCCATTTGAGCGAGGATAAAATTATAGAGGGTTTTATTGATTTCAGGCCCTATCTAGGCCGCTGTAAATTCCGCGACTGTAAGCATGATAAAGAAATTGGCTGCGCCCTTCTGCAAGCTGTGGCTGACAAAAAGGTACTGCCTATAAGACTGAGCAATTATCGGCAGATAATTCTTAGCCAACAGGAGAGGTAGAGCTAAACAGTGCGGTAAAAAGTGCTAAAATCTGCGCTCGTCGAAACCCGTTAAGAATACCATGACAAATCTTCCACGCCTGATCGAACCCGATGAGCTAGAGACTCATCTCAGTGACGACAATCTGATTATTGTCGACCTGTGTAATCCCTCTCTGTACCAACAAAAGCATGTTCCCGGTGCTGTGCATCTGCCGGGCAACCAGCTGGTCGCCGGAACACCCCCAGTTCCAGGGGCCTGTCCCAGTATTGAGCAGCTGAAAACAGTGATTAATTATCTGGGTATAGATGCGGATAAACAGGTAGTGGTTTATGACGACGAAGGTGGCGGCTGGGCCGGGCGACTGGCCTGGACTCTCGACCTGCTGGGACTCCACAACTGGTCCTACCTCAATGGCGGTATAGTCCCTTGGATCAAAGAGGGTTTTGCTACCGAGGCCGGTGCCGTGCAACCTCAGAGTAATACTCTCGAAATCAGTTTTGCCAAACCAGAGTTCAGGATTGAACTGGAGCAAATTCTGGCCGCTCTGGATAAACCCAATTTTGCAATCTGGGATGCCAGAAGCCCAGGCGAGTATAGCGGTAATATGGTTCGCGCCGCTCGTGGCGGCCATATTCCCGGGGCCATTAATCTGGAATGGACAGAGCTGATGGACCAGAACAAAAACCTCCGCCTGCGCACCGACGCTCAGCAGGTTTTGAATGCCGCAGGACTCGGCAAAGAACGACAGATTGCCACCCACTGCCAAAGTCACCATCGCTCCAGCTTTACCTATATGGTCGCGCGGATTCTCGGCTACCCGCATATTTGTGGCTACGATGGATCCTGGGCGGAATGGGGCAATCTCGATGACACCCCCATCGAACTTGGCTTTTAATCACAACCCTAATCAATCAGTATTGAGCACAGTAACCATGAACCAGAGTGCAGAAATTTTTGTCGCCCTGCAGCGACTGCTTCCCAAACATGCCTTGTCACGCCTAATTGCACGGGCCGCTGAATCCGAGCGCCCCTGGCTCAAAGATTTTTTAATCAAGCGCGCCATAGATGCCTTTGATATAGATATGGACGAGGCTATCAGCGATAACCTTGACCATTACACTAACTTCAATAGCTTCTTTACCCGAGCGCTGAAACCTGGTGTGCGCCCCATCACCAGGGCCCGGCGTGGGCTGGCATCACCGGCGGATGGGGTTATTAGTCAGGCAGGGAATATCCACATAAATCGCATTCTCCAGGCCAAGGGTATCGACTATTCGGTCAGCCGACTGCTGGGTTCATCAGACAGCGCCAAAGTCTACAAAAATGGCAGCTTCGCCACTATTTACCTGTCACCCAAAGATTACCACCGCGTACATATGCCAGCGGCGGGCACACTTGTTAGTAGCCGCTATATTCCCGGTGAATTGTTTTCTGTCAATGATAAAACCGCCCAGGCATTACCGGGATTGTTTGCCCGCAACGAGCGACTGGTGTGCGAATTTGAATCCAAGGAGCTGGGGCGCTTCTCGGTGATCTTTGTTGGCGCTATGCTGGTGGCTGGTATTGAAACTGTCTGGGGGGGCTTTGAGCAGCCGGGCCCTGGTGCTGTCAGGGAGCGGGATCACAGCAAGGCGTCCCTCAGCTTTAAAAAAGGGCAGGAAATTGGTCGCTTTAAATTTGGCTCTACGGTCATTTTGCTGTTCAAAGATCAGGCCGTGAACTGGGAAGATCACATCCGTGCCGGCGCACAGATCAATATGGGCGAGAAGATAGCTATAGCCCAAGCTCCAGAATAGGGAGTTCCAGAATAAAGCGCTCCTGTTTATTCGGGGCGCTTAGCTGACAAACCTGTGTTTGAGTGCCGCTAGAAAACCGCCCTTTTCCGCACTGCGGGGCGCGGAGTCACCCAGCAATAACTCATTGACCGGCGTGTCGAAAGGCCGCGTGATTAGCTGCTCTAGTAAACTGTACTCGAGCCCGAAACTGTCCGGCTCAATATCCCGCACTATGGCTAATTTGGAAACATCGTAGGCGCGGCGCTGGCCAAATTTTTGCAGTCGCTCTCTGGCTTGTTTCTCATTTTTTAAATCAATAAAGATATAGTTGCCCTGGTCTGGCTTATTGGCTGTATTTTTAAATACCGCCAGTCGGGGTGCCAGCCTGGTGCGCGGATTTTGCTCAACCACCATACCATGGTCACCTGTGGTCAGCTCTACCATAGTGCCCGCCGGGTACAGACCCACAGATTGAATAAACTCCACTACCAAATCCTCGGCAAAGGCCGCGCCGCGCATCTGGTAGAGTCTACGGGTCGCCTTGGACGGTGCCAGGGTCTCGCCGGCCTCGCGGCGATTGCACAGTTTATCGAACTCTGTAGCTATGCCTGCAACAGTGGCCAACTTGGGGATGCGACTGCCTGAGCAACCTTTGGGATAGCCACTGCCATCGAAGCGCTCGCAGTGGAATTTTATAATGTTTATCACTGTGCGATTTTCAAATCCAGAGGCGCGCAGTTGCTCGACACTGTGATTGACGAAGCTGCGGTACTCGGCCTCTTGCTCAGCATCGCGACTCGGATTGTGCAACAGCGCATGATCTAGCTTGATACGGCCTATATCCTTGAGCAGGGTGGCCTGACAGAGGTCTCTCAACTGACCCAGGTCCAGACCTATATGTCGACCAAACTGAGTGGCCCAGAGGGAAGAACGCACGGAATGATCATGGGAGCGAGCATCTTTATTGCGCAGTCGCAGCAACCAGGTGAATGCGTCTGGACAACGGATCACACTGTCGATCATCTCATCAACCGAAGCTTGCAACTGATCTTGATTAAAGGCACCGCCGCGAGCCATCTGCCGAGTAGCCATGGTCAAACAGCCGAGAACATTGTTCAT
>JBMZST010000169.1:0-4102 GCA_049623265.1 Porticoccaceae bacterium | reverse complement strand
TCAGGGGCAATACAGGTTTGACCATTGTTACTAAATTTACCCCAGGCAATGGATTTACCCGCTTTCTTGAGATCGGCAGATTTATCCACAATCACCGGGCTTTTACCCCCCAGCTCCAGAGTGACTGAGGTCAGATTTTTGGCGGCCGCCGCCATCACATGCTTGCCAACCGCCGGGCTGCCGGTAAAGAAAATATGATCAAATGGCAGTTGCGTCAGGTAACTGGCAACATCAGCCTCGCCTTCGAACATGGCGACCTCTTCGGGTCTAAATGCTTCTTGGACAATCTCGCCAATCACTCTGGACATATTAGGCGTCATCTCAGATGGCTTGATAATCACAGTGTTGCCCGCGGCAATAGACCACATCATTGGGCCAAAGGTCAGATTAAAAGGATAGTTCCAAGGTGAGACCACCAGGGTCACTCCCTTGGGCTCTTTGACGATTTTAGATTTTGTCCCCAGCATAGACAGGGTCACTTTGACCGGCTCTGGCTTCATCCACTGTTTAAGCTGCTTACGGATATGCTTGAGCTCAGTGAGTACTGGCATTATTTCGGCCATATCCACTTCGGCGCCTGGCTTGCCAAAATCGGCAGCCGCAGATTCATGTATCCTATCCTGCGCGCCTCTAAATGCAGTTTCAAAGCGCTGTAAAACCTCAAGCCGCTGTCGATAGTCGGACTTTCTCAGCTGCAGAGCATAGTCTTTTTGTTGTGCAAAGACAGTGTCGATTTCGCTCTTTACCGCGGGATTTATCTCGGTCATTTGCTCCCCCCGAATACTTTTTTAAGTAGAGTTATTATTGGCATCTGGGCTGCAATTCCTGGCTGCAGACCAACGCGTTAATTATTAATGGCCTTTCATCCTTAGTTCTTCGGCCCTATTGTGCAATAAAAATAAGTGACCCCTGGTATCTAAATACACCCTGTTATCCAGTGGTAGCCGTCGGCTAATAGACTGCGTCTAGTAATGGGGCGGGCGTTCAGCGCCCCCTGCCAGGTTGTCCAGCTGGCCAGACCCGCCCTGCCCTGCCGCATTGTCCTGTAGCTGCTCCATGCGCTCAAGCAGCGCCCTGTGGGCCTTAGTTAGGGCGTCAATCTCTTGTTGTTGGCGAAAAATCTCATCTTCAAGTTGCGCATTAGCCATCTCCAAATAGGCCAGCTTTTCTTCGAGCGCTTGCAGTCGCTTTTCGTCCATTATCTATCCCATCATCACTAGATTATTTCAGGCAACACCTTAGCGGAAATACCTTATAATTGCCTGATAAATATCCAGGCAAAAATATGATACCTGAAACTCTAGACTATGGGCCCTTTCTATCCTGGCTCGAAGAGTCACCACTGGCCCACTGGGGCGACAGCTTACCCGAACTCCTTGCCCAACAGCTGCGGCGAGAACGCTGGGGTGATATGCCCGAATGGGAGGAAACCCTTAAGCGCCTTCCCGAGATAGATCCTTTGACAGTGGAGTTCAAAGATCAGGTATCCATTGGCGATATCAGCTTGATGGACAAGGGACGCAGGTTGGCGCTTCAAGCCACCTTAATGGGCTTGCACCCATGGCGCAAAGGGCCCTTTAATCTCTTTGGCATGCATCTGAATACCGAATGGCGTTCTGACTGGAAATGGGATCGGGTTCTTCCCCATTTAGACTCTCTTGTGGATCGCCTGGTGCTGGATGTGGGTTGCGGTAATGGCTACCACTGCTGGCGAATGCTGGGTGCCGGTGCAAGGCGTGTGATAGGCATAGACCCCTCGGTTAAATTTGTCTTTCAATTTCAGGCCATCAAAAAGTTTGCGGGGCGCGAGTTTCCGGTGGATGTACTGCCTCTGGGTATTGAACATATGCCAGAGAAGCTTGGAGCTTTTGATACCGTATTCTCTATGGGCATTCTCTACCATCGCCGCTCACCTATGGCCCATCTGCGTGAACTCAGAGAACTGCTGCGCCCCGGAGGGCAACTGGTTCTAGAAACACTGGTGATAGAGGGACCAGAGGGTATGGTGCTGGTGCCGGAGGGCCGCTATGCCAAAATGCCCAATGTCTGGTTTCTGCCCTCTGTCGACACCTTGATTAGCTGGATGCGCAAGAATGGCCTGAAAAATCCGCGCCTGGTAGATATTAGTACCACCTCAATTGAGGAGCAGCGAGCAACCGACTGGATGACCTTTGAGTCCCTCGAGGACTTTTTAGACCCCCAGGACCACAGCAAGACTGTCGAGGGTCACCCAGCCCCAACCAGGGCGGTATTTTTAGCTGAAGCACCCTGATTGCGTGAAGGTGTACAGGCCTTTGTTTAAATGGTTATGCTTTTAATGCCTCATCTGCCGCCACATAGGGATACCCCAAAGCCTCAGCCACCGCCTTATAGGTCACCTTACCTTTGTGAATATTTAACCCATGCTGCAAGTTTTTATCTCGAAATAGACTACTGATAGGATCATCGGCCAGCGCCAGCGCATAGGGTAAGGTGGCGTTATTTAGCGCCATGGTGGAGGTGCGAGCAACGCCCCCAGGCATATTCGCCACACAGTAATGCACCACATCGTCCACGACGTAGGTTGGCTTTTCATGGGTAGTAGCCTCCGAGGTCTCAAAACAACCACCCTGGTCAATAGCCACATCCACCACTACTGAGCCCTTTTTCATCCGACGGATTAAATCCCGCGACAGTAACTTGGGCGCTGCAGCGCCGGGAATAAGCACAGCGCCAATCACCAAATCAGCCTCAAGTGCATAGTCCTCAATGGCGGTATTAGTTGAGTAGACACAGCGAGCGCGACCTTCGTACTTGGCATCTAGCTCGCGTAGGCGGGGAATTGAGCGATCCAATACGGTGACATCGGCGCCCATGCCCACGGCCATTGCCGCAGCATTGTCTCCGACAACACCGCCACCTATCACCAGCACCTTGGCTGGCGCGACTCCGGGCACACCACCCATTAATACGCCACGGCCACCCTGGGCCTTCTCAAGATGATGGGCACCTGCCTGTACCGACATACGACCTGCGACTTCAGACATGGGGGCTAACAGCGGCAGACCTCCCTGATTATCGGTCACCGTTTCGTAGGCCACACAGGTAGCCCCAGAGGCCAGCAATAACTCTGTCTGCTTGGGGTCTGGCGCTAAGTGCAAATAGGTGTAAAGCAGCTGTCCCTCACGCAGCATTTTGCATTCCGCCGCCTGGGGCTCCTTGACCTTGACCACCATATCGGCACGAGCAAATATTTCATTGGCCGAGTCGACCATTTCGGCACCGGCAGCCAGGTACTCGGCATCAGGGAAATCGATAGCGGCGCCAGCATTGCGCTCCACTATCACCCCGTGCCCGCGCTTAACCAGTTCATTGACTGAAGAGGGGGTTAAGCCAACCCTGTATTCATGGTTTTTTATTTCCTTGGGTACACCAACTAACATTGCGCGTTTCTCCTGTGTAGCATTGCTGCCTGTTTCGAAATTTATCCGGCTATTCTAGAATTAAAGAATAATATTTATTAATTAAATTCGGTATAATGCAGAATATTTTTAGGTTCAAGGCTTAATGACAGGATATTTTATCGATGCGAGATTCCTCCCTATCCACAGAAAAACTCGGCAAAATCGACCGCAATATACTGCGTATACTGCAGAGGGATGGCCGTATCAGCTATACAGACCTGGCTCGCGCGGTGGGCCTGTCGGTCACCCCCTGTATCGAGCGGGTCAAACGGCTTGAGCGCAATGGTTATATTCTAGGCTACGCAGCACAGGTATGTCCTGAGCAGCTTAACGCCAGCCTGGTTGTCTTTGTTCAGATTAGGCTTAATCACACCTCGCAGGAAAACTTTGAGGAGTTTCGACGCTCAGTGATGGACTTAGAAAATATCCAGAGCTGCTTTCTGGTGTCGGGCAATTATGACTACCTGCTCAAGGCCAGAGTCGCTGATATGGCTGCCTACAGAGAACTGCTAGGCCATCGGATACTTAAATTGCCGGCCGTGCAGGAATCCACGAGCTATGTGGTCATGGAGGAGCTCAAAGAGACAATGGAAGTAGCTGTGCCTTACAGCAGAAAATAAACCCTAAAAATAGACCAATATACCGGCCTGAAGGTTGAC
>JBMZST010000168.1:0-4106 GCA_049623265.1 Porticoccaceae bacterium | reverse complement strand
CCCGGCAGTATTTCTAGGTGTGAGTGTCAGTGCCTCCAGTCCAGATATCGTAGCCACCACCTCCGCCGTAAAAGACTATATTGAAAACCAGACTGATTACCTGCCTAGCGAGTTGCAAACCGCTACCTGGGGAGACTTCTCCCTGATGTTTTCCGACCGTTTGGAGCTCTTGTCAAACAATGCTCTGGGCGGGCTGGTGCTGGTGTTTGTTGTGCTGATGCTGTTTTTACGCCCGCAGCTGGCCTTCTGGGTAGCCCTGGGTATTGCAATTGCCTATATGGGCGCCCTGTGGATTCTTCCAAGTCTGGGACTTACCCTCAATATGCTCTCCATGTTCTCGTTTCTGCTGATTCTGGGGATTATTGTCGACGACGCCATTGTGGTGGGCGAGAGCGTCTACCGTCATCAACAGGAGGGCTACGACCGCTTAGCAGCCGCCCAGCTAGGTGCTCAGGCTATTTCCAAACCGGTAATTTTGGCGGTGGTAAGCACTATGATTGTGTTCTTACCCATGCTTTTTCTGCCGGGCATATGGCCCAAGATGCTGTGGGGCATACCGGCGGTCACACTGGTTTCCCTGAGCTTCTCGCTGATTGAGTCGCTGTTTATTCTGCCCTCACATCTCGCTCAAATGAAACCAGAGAAAGAGCCTCAGTCGCTGCTGGCCATAAAGTTCTACCGCCTGCGTCAATGGTTTGCTGGCGGCATGATGAGCTTCGCTAAAAACAGCTATCAGCCGTTTCTGATCAAGGCACTGGAGTGGCGTTACCTCAGCCTGGTCGGTTTTGTATTGGCCTTTGCCCTGTCCATTACCCTAATTGGCTCTGGCTATATCAAGCAGAGCTTTATGCCCTCTGTGTCCTCGGACATTATGCAGCTGAGAATTACCATGCCTGACGGCTTCTCCAAAGAGGGCAAGCTAGAGATTATCAAACGAGCAGAGCGGGCAGTGGGCCAGCTTTCGGACGACCCGGAGATTGCCAAAGTAATCACTACGGATAAGCTAACCAATAATCAGCTGTCGTTTATGTGGGGTGATTCCATTCGCCTCATACTAGAGCTTAACCCGGAGCACAGCGGTAAGGTTGACCCTGCAATGATCACCAGGCGCTGGCAGCACTATATTGGCAAGATACCTGAAGCCAAGAGCTTTGAGGCGCAGTCTTCACTGTCGAGAACCACCTCTGGTCGTGTCTCTGTGGTGCTAACCTCCTCCAATCTGCCACAGCTACAGGAGGCTACGGATTACTTAAAGCGACAGCTGCAGCAACTGCCGGGTACCGACAATATCCGCGACGATATTCATTCCGGTCGCTCCGATATTGATATCAGCTTGCGTGACGGGGCAGATAATCTTGGTATAGGGCTGGCCGATGTTGCCCAGCAGGTGCGCCAGGGGTTTTACGGTGCTGAAGCCCAGCGCATTCCCCGAGGTCGGGATGATGTGCGCGTGATGGTTCGCTACCCGAAACAGGACCGCGCTCAGGTCGATACCTTAGAGAATATCCGTATCCGCACTGCCAGTGGCGCGGAAATTCCCTTTTACTCCGTGGCAGAGGCCAGCTATGTGCCCGGCTACAGCCGAATTAATCGACGGGATCGCGAGCGCAGCGTGCGCGTTACAGCTCTGGCCGACAGAGACAAAATGACCTCCTCCGAAGTCGCCGAGCTTATCTATTCTGATGTGGCTGTAGAGATGCAGCAGTTATACCCTCAGGTCAAACTCAATAAAGACGCCGAATTAGAGGAACAGGAGGAATTCTATGCCTCGGCCAGCAAGCTGTTTGGTCTTGCTCTGGCAGTTATCTATATGCTGATGGCAATTGATTTCAAGTCGTATCTGAAACCTCTGGGCGTTTTGTCGGCAGTGCCTTTTGGCATTATGGGCGCCATCTTTGGTCACCTGGTGATGGGCCTCGATTTTAGCATGCTGTCACTTCTGGGAGTGCTGGCGGTGTCGGGCGTGGTGGTGAATGACAATCTGGTGCTTATTGATCGCATTACCCAGTTGCGGGAGTCCGGCTTAGGTGTGCAAGAAGCGCTGATTCAGGGAGGTTATGAGCGCTTTAGGCCTATTATTCTGACCTCCATTACCACCTTTGTAGGCCTTGCGCCCATTTTGCTGGAAACCAGTATGCAAGCGCGATTTTTGATTCCCATGGTGGCCTCGCTGGCGTTTGGCGTGCTGTTCGCCACAGTTGTGACCCTGGTATTTGTGCCCTGCCTCTATCTGGCCGGTGCCAATTTAAAAGCCCGCTTGGTCAAGCCAGCGCCAAATCCAGTGATCGGAGCCAATATTCAAAGCCCCAACTAGTGGGCTGTCAGTAATAGGCTGTGGCTGAGGTGGTCAGTACCATGGGCGCGCTAACCTCCTCACGCTTCACTACACCACAGAGCTGCTCTACCAGCTCGAGGGCAAAATCCAATGCTGTGCCCGGACCCTGGCTGGTGATGCAGTTGCCATCCACCACCACGCGAGATTCACTATTGAGCTCTTTGGCACTGAGATTTTGCTGGAACATGGGGTGGCCGGTAGCCGTCTTGTCTTCAAGCAACCCTTTGCTACCCAGCACCAGAGCAGGAGCCGCACAGATAGCAGCGTATAACCTACCCTGCTGCACCTGAGAGCGCAGCAGAATATCCAGACTCTGACAATTGGCCAGATTTTCGGCGCCTGGTATTCCACCAGGCACTGCAATCAGATCCCAGTCTCTGTTAACACAGCTATCAATGCTGCAATCGGCATTGATTTCAATACCATGAGCGCCGGTAATACTGAGGCCTTTAGTCTCGCTTACGGCTGCAATACTGACCTCAACATCAGCTCTGCGCAGAACATCAATCACCGTGATAGCTTCTATCTCTTCGCACCCCTCAGCTAGGGGGATAAGTGCTGTCTTTGGCATGTGATTTCCCTTTTTATCAATCCGGGGTATAGGTTACACTGTGCCGCAAATAAATGGATCTGTCACGGGATTGGAATGAAAATTTATATTTTACAAACACAGGATCAACGCACTCTCAACAAGGATTTAGAATGGAGTTCGGAGACTGATCGCAACTTTGTTTTTTGTACCCCCTACAGAGACATTGCCCTTAACCAGCTGATCGAACTCAATGCCAAAGATATAGATTTGCGCGCCTCGATTGTTGAGTGTGAAGCCGACTCCAAAGGCCGCCCTGTGTTGACGGCCGGCCTGCAAGCCAGTAATCAAGCAGCCGCTAATTCCGACCAGTCTGACGCCGCCTGAGAGCCTTGATTTGTCTCTTCAGAGTAAGCTTTCCCTACTCGCAGGGCCTGATAAAGCGGCACTGCTTACCGGCATTGTCAGGGGCATCGAAAAAGAGAGTCTAAGAGTAGACCCCACGGGACATCTGGCTATGACGCCTCATCCCAAGGCACTGGGCTCGGCGTTGACCCACCCCTCTATAACCACCGACTACTCCGAGGCGCTGCTGGAATTTATAACCGCACCCTCGTCCTCCATTGACCAGGTCTTGCATGAACTGGATGAGATTCATCGCTACACCTATCAGCATATTGGCGAAGAATTACTGTGGGTCAGCAGTATGCCCTGTCAGCTGGGTGATGACAGCAGTATCCCGGTGGCAAAATACGGCAGCTCCAATATAGGTAAGATGAAACAGGTCTACCGAGTAGGCCTGGGTAATCGCTATGGTCGTCTTATGCAGACCATTGCCGGCATTCACTATAATTTTTCTGTGCCCGATGAGCTCTGGCAGGAACTGCAAGCAGCCAGCGGCGATAAGCAATCGCTGCAAGACTTCAAGACTCAGGGCTATTTTGCGACTATTCGCAATTTCCGCCGGTACGCCTGGCTTTTACTTTATTTACTGGGGGCAGCGCCGGCGGTGTGCAAGAGCTTTGTGCGCGGCCGTGAGCACCGGCTACAGCCTGTGGGCGCAGACAGTCACAGCCTGTATACGCCCTATGCTACTTCTCTGCGCATGGGTGATCTGGGTTATCAGAGTGAGGCCCAGAGTTCTTTGGTGGTCTGCTACAACGATTTGGACCAGTATGTACGCACACTGAGGTCGGCACTGGAGCAGCCCTACCCGCCCTATGATGAAATCGGCTTAAAGAA
>JBMZST010000167.1:0-4124 GCA_049623265.1 Porticoccaceae bacterium | reverse complement strand
TCTTCCTCTGAGAAGAAAACCCCCCACATGGTGCCCACATGATTACTGGTCATAGGAATTCCGGCGGCCAAAGCCCGTTCAACCAGCCCCTTGACCAATCTATCTGTGCGTTCAATTACGGGGGCGAGAAAGCCTGGCGCGGAAATCAGCTCGAGAGTAGCCAGTCCGGCCGCCATAGCCACTGGATTGCCGGACAATGTGCCGGCCTGATAGACCGGCCCAAGAGGCGCAATCTGTTGCATAATTTCGCGCTTGCCGCCAAAGGCCCCGACCGGCATGCCCCCACCAATTACCTTGCCCAGGCAGATCAGATCAGCCTCTATCCCGTAATGACCAATGGCCCCCTGCCGACTAATGCGGAAACCAGTCATCACCTCATCGATAATCAGCACAGCACCATGGGCCGTGCAACATTCGCGCATGGCTTCTAAAAAGCCTGGAATAGGAGGCACACAGTTCATATTGCCCACCACGGGCTCAACAATCACACAGGCAACCTGGTCGCCAATCTCGGCAAAGGCCTGCTTAAGTTGATCAATATTGTTGTAAGACAGAGTCACGGTATGATCGGCGAGACCATCGGGTACACCCGGCGAACTGGGCACACCCAGTGTCAGGGCCCCGGAGCCCGCCTTCACCAACAGCGAGTCTGAGTGCCCGTGGTAACAGCCCTCAAACTTGATAATTTTATCGCGCCCAGTGTAGCCACGAGCTAAACGGATGGCGCTCATGGTGGCCTCGGTGCCCGAGTTGACCATACGAATCATTTCCATACCTGGAACAATGGAGCAGATCTTGTCGGCCAACTTAATTTCCAGCTCGGTGGGGGTGCCAAAGGTCATGGCCTTTTCTAGCTGGGCGCGAATCGCATCCAGCACAGCGGGGTGGCCATGGCCGAGAAGCATAGGTCCCCAGGAGAGAACATAGTCGATATAGCGTTTACCGTCGGCATCAAACATATAGGCACCGCTGGCACGATCAAAAAATATGGGGGTGCCACCCACAGCTCTAAAGGCACGCACAGGTGAATTGACGCCGCCGGGGATGTGCTGCTTGGCCGCGTCAAAAAGTTGGGTGGAGCGAGGGGTTAAATCTATTGCTGTATCGGACATTGAACTATTCCTGAGAAGTAAACTGGTGTTGCTGATATCGAAGCCTGTATTATCCTTAAATAAACGGACGGACGCTACGTAAGCCTAACAAAGACCTATTAAAGATGACTCATGCAGGGAGCAACCATGGAGATTGAACAGGTTTTACAGTTCTGGTTCGGCCAGAGCATCAACAGCGCCACAGCCTCGACCCAGGCCAATCTTTGGTGGCGCAAACGCCCTGAGGTAGACCAGCAAATACGCGAGGATTTCGAAGACGGATTGCGGGACCTTGTTCAGGGCGAGTACAGTGATTGGCTGAACACAGCCAGGGGCAGATTGGCAGCAATTATTGTGCTGGACCAGTTCTCGAGAAATATGTATCGCGATAAGCCCCAGGCCTTTGCTCAGGATGCCTTGGCCCTGAAGTGGTGTCTGGAGGGGCTTGAAGAAAAAGTCGACTTGCAACTTGAACCCATCGAACGGGTGTTCTTTTATCTGCCGCTAGAGCATTCTGAAGAGCTACCAATGCAGGATCTCGCCTGTCGCAAGTTTGCTGACTTACTGGACCAGGTTAGTGCTACTGAGGCAGCATCCAGCGACAATACCTATCGGGGCTTTTACCAATTTGCCGAGCGCCACCGCGATGTGATTCAACAGTTTGGTCGCTTCCCTCACCGCAATGGGATATTGGGCAGGGCGAGCACAAAAGCTGAGCAGAAGTACCTAGACACCCCGGGAAGCGGCTTCTAGCCTCCCAGACCTCGGGGAGCCTAAAAAGGTTTCACCACCACCAGAATGACAATGGCGACCAGAAATAGCACAGGGACTTCGTTAAACACGCGGAAGTAAATATGGCTCTTTTCGCTGCGATCATCGGCCAGCTGTCTCATATGGAACAGACACATATGATGGTAGCCAACCAAAAGAATCACCAAAAACATTTTTAACTGGAACCAGGTTTGTTGCAAATAGGCCTCGGGCGCCATAAAAACAATCCACAGCCCCAGCAGTACAGTTGCAAACATCGAGGGGTTAGCAATACCCCGGTAGAGTTTGCGCTCCATTAGCTTAAACCGCTCAATGCTTAGGCTGTCGTCGGACATAGCGTGGTAGACAAACAGACGCGGCAAGTAGAACAGCGCTGCGAACCAGCAGATCACAGCGATAATATGGAATGCTAACACCCATGAGTACATATATGGCCTCTCTTTGTAGCCTCTCTGCGCAATTGCAGCTGTATTTGAATATCTGGATTGGTTGGTTTTGGGGTATTATAGGCGGCCGAAATGATTCTGGATATTTAAAAGCGAGGCAAACAGGTGGTTAAGGTTGGTATTGTAGGAGCAACAGGCTATACAGGAGCAGAGTTACTGCGCCTACTGGCCGGGCACCCCAATGCAAAGGTGACTCTGATCACCTCGCGCACTCAGGCCGGTGTGCCGGTGGCGGATCTCTATCCCAGCCTAAGGGGCGTGGTGGATCTGTGCTTCTCAGAACCAGATGTCGACAGCCTGGCCAGCTGCGACCTAGTGTTTTTTGCCACCCCTCATGGAGTGGCACAGAGCACCGTGCCTGCTATTTTGGCGACAGGCACCAAAGTTATTGATCTATCTGCCGATTTTCGTATAAGAGATATTCCCCTGTGGGAGCAGTGGTATGGTCAGCCCCATGCTGCACCAGACTGGGTATCTAAAGCGGTCTATGGGTTGCCAGAGTTCAATCGCAGCGCGATTCAATCTGCTGATCTGGTGGCCTGCCCTGGCTGCTATCCCACCAGTGTGCAGCTGGGCTTGATGCCGCTGCTGCAGGCGGGTTGCGTGGATACAGCGGATTTGGTGGCCAATGCAGCCTCTGGCGTAAGCGGTGCGGGCAGACAGGCGAGTGTTGCCAATCTTCACCCAGAGGTCAGTGACAGCTTTAAGGCGTATGCGGCATCAGGGCACAGACATCTGCCGGAGATTGAGCAGGGCCTCGCTGATATGGCGGGCTCGAACGTGGGTTTAACCTTTGTGCCTCATCTGCTGCCGATTAATCGCGGTATACATACTACGCTGTATGCCAACCTAACCGATCCAGAGGTCGATGTGCAGGCGCTGTACGATCAATGCTATGCCAGTGAACCTTTCGTGGATGTGTTGCCCGCAGGCAGCCATCCGGAAACAAGATCTGTGCGCGGGTCCAACTTCTGTCGCATCGCGGTGCATCGTCCGGGTAATGGCAATAAAGTCGTGGTGTTGGTGGTAGAGGATAACCTGACCAAAGGTGCGTCTGGTCAGGCGGTGCAATGTATGAATATTATGTTTGCCCTGCCAGAAAATGCTGGCTTGACCATGCCTGGACTGGTGCCCTGATGATTGAGGGAAAGCCCATAGTGATCAATTATCGCCCGGGGCAAAAATATGTGTTGATTGCGCTGCTGCTGGCCGCTGTGGTTGGTTTGCTCTTCATAGGCAAGCTCTGGGGTACTGCGCTCTCCAATCAACAGTTAGCCGAGATGCTGCGCCTCGAGGAAAAAGGAGTTGAGCTGCAGGCCCAGCTCGAAGATAAGTCTGCTGAGTTGAGCCGGGTCGCTCTGAGCGCCGAAGTGGATATGGCTGCGTTAGAGAAGAGCCGCCAGGAGATCATTGGGCTGCAGAGGAAAATCTACCAGCGTGATGAAGAGCTCGAACTGTACAGAGAGTTGCTGCAAGATAATAACCAGCCTAATGGTCTGTCGGTCAGTGACCTTAACCTCAGTGCTCTCGAGGATGGTCGAATTCGCTACCGCTGGGTGGCCAGGCAGAAAACCGCGAAGATGAAAACCCTCAGTGTTTACGCCAATATGTGGGTGATTGGGCGTCAGGGTGGAGAGGAGGTGACTCTCTCCCTGGATAGCCTGGATAATCAGGTGTCGCGTATGCCGCTGAAGCGAGAATTTAAGTACTTTTCGATTGTCCAGGGCATTTTGAAGTTGCCTGAAGGCTTTGAACCTGAGAAGGTAAGGGTAGCCCTAAGATATACTTGGATGGAGAAATTTCAATCTGATCAAAA
>JBMZST010000166.1:0-4164 GCA_049623265.1 Porticoccaceae bacterium | reverse complement strand
CCAGAGTCCTTTATGCGCAACCAGGTAGGTCAAATCGATGAGAACCCCAGTGCCGACAGCTATATGGTCTCTATGGTAAGCCAACGGTTTGGCGCAGACGGCGCTGAACACTATGTGCTCTCGTCTCCCAAGATGGAATTTTTTAATGAGAATTCGAGACTCCAACTCAGGGACCCACAGTTGCTAGCCGGGCAGGCGCAAGAAAAGTCACAAATCACTATTAATGCTGACACCGGAACAGTCACCGACAACGGCAAGACATTGATGCTGGACGGCAATGTGATCGCGCTTATCGAAGAACCGGAGGGCATCACTGAATTGACTGCAGCGGCCATCAACTATAAACCGGCCACCACTGTTGCCTCTACTGCAGGCCGCTTTAAACTGCGCACCCCGCAGGTTACACTTTCTGGGACAGGGCTAGAGGCCAATCTTGCCAACGACGTCTTTACCATCAAATCTAGGGTCCGAGCTGTTCATGAGCCGCTTTAATGCTTTCACTATGGTTTTTTTGTTGCTGTGCTCAGTCGGTGCACAGTCGCTTCCAGACGACCGCCAACAACCTATTACGATTGAATCGGACTCCGCCGAGCGCAATGAGCAATCTGGCCTAACCGAATACAGAGGCAATGTGGTCATCCGTCAGGGCTCTGTGCTAATTGATGCGGACAGCGTGACCATTCACTACAAAGATAATAAAGTCAGCCGCATTGTGTCTCTGGGTACGCCGGCCAGTTATCAGCAGCAGCCCCAGATTGAAGGCGGCATGGTGATAGCTCGAGGTGAGTCTATTGAATACCGGCTCGCCGAAGATAAGATCAATCTCAAAAACAATGCCTCGTTATCGCGCAATGGTACCTTGATTAAAGGCGAGCGCATTACCTACGACCTCAAAAATGAAACCTGGCAGGCTAAAGGCGGAGACCGCGCCAACCAGAAGCGCATCCAACTGGTAATACCGCCGTCGACCCAGGAAACTGCCAGTGAGGATATCCAGCAGGAGAACAGACCCTGATGGCATGTCTCGAAGCCCGCAATCTGGCCAAATCCTATGGTAAGAGGCCGGTCGTTAAAGATGTCTCTCTATCCGTTAAACAGGGCGAGATAGTCGGCCTGCTGGGCCCCAATGGCGCGGGCAAGACCACCTGCTTCTATATGATTATTGGTCTGGTCGCTCAGGATGGTGGTGTGGTCACTGTGGATGACCAGGATATCACCGCTCTACCTATGCATGGTCGGGCTCGACGGGGTCTGGGTTACCTACCCCAGGAACCTTCAATTTTTAGAAAACTCAGCGTCGAAGACAATATTCTCGCCATTCTGGAGACTCGCTCTGAGCTCAGTCGGCAGCAGCGCCGTCAGCGTCTGGAGGATCTGCTTCATGAATTCCATATTTCTCATCTGGCAAAAAATACGGGCATGAGCCTGTCCGGTGGCGAGCGACGACGGGTAGAAATCGCTCGGGCCCTGGCTGCAGATCCGCAATTTATCCTGCTTGACGAACCCTTCGCTGGTGTGGACCCTATCTCGGTCAATGATATTAAAAATATTATTCGCCATCTGCGGGACAGTGGCATTGGTGTGCTGATTACCGACCACAATGTGCGAGAAACTCTGGATATCTGTGAGCACGCGTACATTATAGGTGAAGGCCATGTCATCGCCGAAGGCACCACAGAACATATCTTAGATGATGCAAAAGTGCGTAAAACCTACCTTGGAGAGCACTTTACGCTGTAATAATGGCCTAATTCATCAATGGATGATTGCCAGCCAGTATAAATGGGCACTAAAATTGCATCTCGTATTCTAGAATAATTTTTATCTATGCGCCCAGGCTTACAGCTCAAGATCAGCCAACAGCTCACGATGACGCCGCAGTTACAGCAGGCCATCAAACTGTTACAGCTCTCTACGCTTGAGCTGCGCCAAGAGGTCATAGAGCAGCTGTACAACAATCCGCTGTTAGAGATCGATGAAGATCAGGGCAACCCTCAGGGGCAGGAGGGCGATCAACAAGCCACTGAGAATTCAACTGAGAACTCCATTGAACAATCTAGTGCAGAAGACCTAGACGTTAACTTCGATACCGACGACCCCAGCCTGCACACCACAGCAGCAGACGCCAGCGAACTCACGGTAACCGAATCCGAGGCCTCCAGTGAATGGGATAACGGCAGCGCCCAGGATTTGCCCGTGGATGCCAACTGGGATGAGGCCTACAACAGCCCCGCGCCTACCAGCAGCGGTGGTGGCGAAGTCAATCTAGAGCAGGTTTACCAGGTCACTGAGTCACTGCAGGACCATTTGCACTGGCAGCTCAATCTGACTCCATTCTCTGACCGAGATCGCGAGATCGCCGAAGCCTACATAGACGCTATTAACGACAGTGGTTTTATCCATGGCAATCTCAGGGATATCACCGACCATATAGTCTACGAAGATCCGGAGGATGCTCTGGAGGAAGATGAACTGGTCGCCGTGCTTAGACGACTACAGCAATTTGATCCTCCCGGCATATTTGCCCGGGATATTGGCGAAAGCCTGCAAATTCAGCTCAACCAACTCAGCCCCGACACCCCGTATCTTGACCAGGCTAAACGCCTGACTTCAGAATTTCTCGATGATATTGCCGCCGTCGAGCTGAGCCGCCTAAGTAAAAAAGCCGGTTACAGTGATGAGGAGACCCAGGCGGCGCTGTCACTGGTGCGCAGCCTTAACCCCCGACCCGGTGAGGCACTGGCGGCCAACGACGCTGAGTATATTGTTCCCGATGTGTATGTCGAAAAAGTCGCTGACCGCTGGCGCGTGCAGCTCAATGACAGCAATATGCCAAGATTGCGCATCAATGATACCTACAGTAGTTTAATCAAGCGCTCAGACAACAGCGACGAAAACCAATTTCTAAAGAATAACCTTGCTGAGGCGCGTTGGTTCCTGCGCAGTCTGGAGAGCAGAAACGAAACTCTAATGCGCGTCTCAATGACCATTATCGATTTGCAGCAGGGTTTTCTCGATCACGGCCCAGTAGCCATGAAACCTATGGTGCTCTCGGATATAGCCACAAAACTAGACCTTCATGAGTCGACCATTTCCCGGGTCACTACCAGTAAATATATGGCCACGCCCCAGGGTATCTTCGAACTCAAGTACTTTTTTTCTAGCCATGTTGGTACATCTGGTGGCGGAGAGTGTTCATCCACAGCAGTTTGCGCTATTCTAAAAACAATGATTAGCGCCGAACCGCCGGCCAAACCATTGAGCGACAATCGATTGACCTCATTATTGGAGGAACAGGGAATTAAAGTGGCTCGGCGAACCGTGGCTAAATACCGCGAGAGTATGGGGATCCCCTCCTCTAGCCAAAGAAAGCGATTCGAAAATGCAAAGTAAAAGGAGAACTGCATGCAAATGACAATCAGTGGACACCATTTAGATATTACCGACCCTATCCGAGACTATGTCACCAATAAACTTTCCAAACTGGAAAGGCACTCCGAAAACATCACCAGCACATCTGTCATTTTAACTGTCGATAAACTAGCGCAAAAAGCAGAAGCCACAGTACATGTCACTGGCGGCGACCTGTTTGCCAATGCAGAGCATGAAGACCTCTACGCTGCCATTGATGCGCTCACAGATAAATTGGATCGCCAGCTCATCAAGCACAAAGAGAAGCACAGGGGCCATTAGTTGCAACAATGAAAATCACCGATGTACTGACCCCAGCAATGACCAACTGTGATTTGGCTGGTGGTAGTAAAAAGCGTGTTTTGGAAAACCTATCCGCATTTATTACCGAGCAGCTTGGCGGTGATTCGGAACAGAGCGATGGCCTATTTCAAAACTTGGTCGCCAGAGAGCGACTGGGCAGCACCGGGATAGGCAGCGGTGTAGCCATACCCCACTGTCGCGCCTCGGGCTTTAGGCGTATTCATGGTTGTCTGATTAAACTGCAAAAACCCGTGGATTTTGATGCCCCAGACGACCAGCCAGTGGACCTAATTTTTGCCCTGGTGGTACCAGAGGAAAAAAATGATGAACACCTGGCAACATTGGCAAGAATAGCCAATCTTATGCAAACTGAATCATCCCGGGAGTCCTTGCGGCATTGCAGCAGCAGCCAGGAGCTGTTCGACACCGCTATTCAACTGGAACGAGGTA
>JBMZST010000165.1:0-4179 GCA_049623265.1 Porticoccaceae bacterium | reverse complement strand
GAGTGAGACTAGAATACCTGGGATGCTTTTAGCTTTTTTCATTATTGTTATTCTCAGCTGATAATTAAAGGAATACTATACCTATACGCGGATTAACCCAGCCTTGGATGAATAAATTGCACAAACAGTGCCAAAAACCCGAGCTGCGAACGAAAACATTCCCAGGGTACCTCCCAGTGTCTGTCAACAGCCTGACCTAATCTAGCAGCAGATTCGCCAGATGGCTGCGGTGATGATAGGCATCGCCGTACTGATGCTGACTCCAGAGAGCTCGACGCAGATACAGCTGGGCGTCGCACTCATAGGTAAAGCCCATGCCTCCATGGAACTGAATAGCGCGATCACCGGCGAACAGTAGAGCCTCTGTGGCCTGAGCCTTGGCCATACGGCAGGCGATCTCAGCGTCCTGGTCCAGAGGTTGGTCGTTGACCAGGGTGGCGGCGTGATACATCAGGGTTCGACCGGAATCCATACCCAGTAATAGTTCCACTGTCGGATGCTTAAGAGACTGATAAGAGCCGATCAAACGGCCAAACTGGATTCTGCTGGTCAGATAGGCCACCACCAGATCCAATGCCGCAGCGCAGCTTCCAGTGGATTCGGCGGCGGTAAGCAGGGCGCCGAGCAATTTAATATCGCGCAGCGCAGTCTCTGACTGGGGCAAAATGGCCTCGGCACTGACAGATACGCCATCGAAATTGATATTACAGGCCCGCTTGGTCTCATCGATTAGCACCTTAGAGCTCAGGGCGTCTTCGCTGAGCTGAGCCGCCTCCACCAGCACTAATACCTGGTCTCCTTCGTGGTTGGCGGAAACAATAAAAAAGTCTGCCACCGCGGCATCGTTCACCAATAGCTTGGTGCCCTGAAGCTGCCCATCCGCAGATAGTTGGCAGCTGGTGCTGCTGGCACCCCAGTCTTCGTTGTCGAGTAGGGCTAGGGTACCTATGCACCCCTCGGCGACCAATGGTAGCCATTTGGCTTTTTGAGCTTCTGAGCCGCCGCGCAGTATTGCCTGGGAGGCAATGGTCGTGGAGATATAGGGGGTACTGAGCAGGTTGCGGCCCATACTCTCGACCAGGGGAACGGTGGAGCCTATTCCCAGATCTGAGCCGCCGTACTGTTCTGGAATGGCAATACCAGTCCAGCCCAGACCGACCATTTCGTTCCAGATATCAGAGCTGTAGCCCTGGTCTGAGGTCAGTAAGCTGCGCACGGCGCTGATATCGGAGCGATCTGCGCAAAAGCCTTTGGCGCTCTCCAGAATCATTGCCTGTTCATCGGTAAAGGCGAGGGCCATATTAGGTCGTCTAGTCATTATCTGCATCCTCGCTCTAATCTTTTGGTAGGCCGAGCACATGCTCGCCGACAATATTGGCCTGCACCTGACTGGTGCCGCCACCTATGGTGGTAGAGAAGTTATTTAAATAGGCCCGCTGCCAAAAACCACCCTCTATGGCGTCGTCGTCGCCTACATAGAGAGAGCCTTGGGTACCCTGCAGCGTCTGGGCATACTGGCGCATGCGGCGATAGAATTCGGTGCTGCGGAGCTTGCCAGACAGGGACAGAGAGTTGGGATAATCGGCGCATAGGGCGGGAATGCCCAGACGCTTTTCGGTAAGGTGCAGCGCTTTCTCTTCGATCAGTAGCTTGACCAGGTTATCTCTGGTGACCTGATCCTGAAGCAGGGGCCTACCTTCCCGTTCGACGCTGGCAGCCATCTCCAGTAGATCATTCATCACAATGGATAGAATAGAAATGCCGCCGGCGGCGCCGGCTTCGGCACCGCGCTCGTACTGCAAAGTCTGCATGGCGATGCGCCAGCCCTGACCCTCTTCGCCCATAATGCAGTTCGCAGGAATGCGCGCATCGGTAAAAAAGGTTTCGGTAAAGCCATATTCCCCGGTTAGCTTTTTGATTGGCTGGGTGCTAATACCGTCCACCTGCATGGGGGCAAGGAAAAACGATAGCCCGTTGTATTTACGCTCGGCCTGACTGTCGGTGCGCGCCAGCAGAATCATATATTTGGCATAGTTGCCCATGGTGGTCCAGATTTTGCTGCCGTTGATCACATAGTCGGAGCCGTCGCGCTCCGCTCTGGTTTGAATGCTGCCCAGATCTGAGCCATGGTTGGGCTCTGAAAAACCCTGGCACCAAATATCCTCGGCATTGAGAATCCCTTTGAGATACTTCTCTCGCTCGTAATCTGTGCCCTTGTCCAGAATAAGGGGGCCAGCCCAACCGAGCCCGATCACATTAAAGCAGATGGGCACTCGTGCCAGTTTCATCTGGGCATCGACCAGATTCTGGTGGGCCGGGCTAAGGCCGCGACCGCCGTATTTTTCGGGCCAGGCCATACCCAGATAGCCGGCGGACCAGACTTTGTGTTGCCACTCGCGAAGGAAATCCAGAACCTGTTCTGAGCCCACCTCCATAAAGGTTTGTGGCAGCAAAAAGCCTGGATCTGCTGGTTTATTGTTTTTAATCCAGTCAGTGACTTCCGCGCGTAGCTCTTTCAGCTCATCGAGCTGTTGTTGTTTTTCTAGCTCATTGCCCATGGACAGTATTCCCCCCGGTATATCGTTATTTTTTTACCTTACCCAGAGCCTGGCTTAGTGTCTCTTGAATCTGTGCCATTAGCTAGCGATTTGGCGCCAAATCTACCAGTCGCCTTGCTCTTGATTGAGGTTTTAAAGTTCAGCTTACCTGCAACCCAGGTCTGTGCTAATGTTGACGCCTTCGGTCAACGGGCACCCGCAGTGGCGTCGACAACAATAATAAGTTAATCAATTGAAGGAAAGTCTCTATGGCTGAGTCAGCAGAAAAAACCATTTTAGGTCATCCCCGTGGTCTAGTTATTTTGTTTTTCACGGAAATGTGGGAGCGCTTCTCGTTCTACGGTATGCGTGGACTACTGATTATCTACCTGACACAGCACTTTTTGATGTCTGATGAGAGCTCTAGTGTACTTTACGGCGCCTATGGTGCGCTTGTCTATGTGATGACCATTATTGGTGGATCCTTGGCAGACCGCTATCTGGGGGCGCGCAAGGCAGTGACTTTCGGCGCTATTTTGTTGACCCTCGGGCATTTCGGTATGAGCTTTGAGGGCGATGGCTCGAGACAGCTATTGAGCCACGGCGATAAACAGTACGAGATTGTGCTGGACGGCCGCGGCGGTGATGCCCGTCAGCAGATTGTGACAGAGCTGGGCGCTTCCTATGTCAGCTTTACCGAGACCAGTATGGATATCGCCGACCCACTGGCAGTGGGACTGGAACCCAGTATTGCCCGCTCTGAATTTACCATGAGCGTTGAGACTGAGGAGACCTATCTGCATATTCTGTATCTGTCTCTGGCGCTGATTATTGCCGGTGTGGGTTTTCTAAAAGCCAATATCTCAACCATTGTGGGCTCTCTCTACGGCTTTGGAGACAGTCGCAGAGACTCCGGTTTTACCATTTTCTATATGGGTATCAATATTGGCGCGTTCTTGGCCTCTCTGTCCTGTGGCTATCTGGGTATTGTCTATGGCTGGAAATACGGTTTTGGGCTGGCCGGCATAGGCATGTTGTTGGGGCTGGTGATTTTCCTCTTGTGCCAGGACTGGCTGGAGGGCAAGGCGGAGCCGCCCAACCCAGAAAAGCTTAAGCAAAAGTTGTTTATGGGCCTGAATGTGGAGTGGGCCTGTTATTCGGTAGGGCTGGTAATTATTGCTGTATCCATGCTGCTGGTAATGAATGCCGAGTTGGTGGGCGGCATACTGGGGCCGCTGGGTATTTTGATGTTTATCTGGCTGGTCAGTCATGCCTTCACCCAGCTCCAGGGTGACGAGCGCTCGCGGATGCTGGCGGCAGTGTACTTTGTGTTGGCGCAGATTCCTTTCTGGGCACTCTTCGAGCAGGCGGGGTCTTCGTTAAACCTATTTACGGCTCGTCTAGTGGACCGGGAGATTATGGGTTGGTCAGTGCCTGGCCCAGTGTTCCAGTCACTGAATGCCGGCTTTATTTTTATTTTTGCGCCCGTTATGGCCTGGCTCTGGGTATGGCTGGCACGCCGTAACCTCAACCCCTCGACCCCTGTGAAATTTGCCCTGGGTGTGGCTATGGCGGGACTGGGCTTCCTAGCTCTGGTAGCAGGTATGCAGGGTACGGGTGCGGTGGGTCTGACCCCAGTGAT
>JBMZST010000164.1:0-4199 GCA_049623265.1 Porticoccaceae bacterium | reverse complement strand
AAGGACATTAACAACACCAGCTTTGCTCTGAGTCTGGGTAGAGAGATCAATAAGTCACTGGATATCAGCCTGGGCTTTGCCAGCGTAGAGCGAGCACCCACAGCGGTAGAGTTGTTGATGAATGGTCCTCACCTGGCCACAGGTCGGCTAGAAGTGGGCAATATCAATTTAGCCTCTGAACGGTCAAACAACATTGACCTGACGCTTAACTATGAAAACCAGGGCTTCTATGCGACGTTGACGTTCTTTAAAAACGACGTAGATAACTATATCTACCTGTTTGATGAGACCGAGGAAGAGCACGAGGAACATGAAGAGGAAGACCATCACGGTGGTTTGATTCTGGCCAACTACCTGCAGCAGGACACAGAGTTTGATGGCTACGAACTTGAGATAGGCAAAACCTTCAGTCTTGCTCGCGGCGAGCTGGAACTGTCTTTTGCCCAGGACTCAGTTTCGGCCAAGTTCTCTGACGGCACCTATGTTCCCCGTATCACGCCAAAGAGAAATCTGTTCAAGGCGTCGTACACCGAAGATGATATGACGCTGGCACTGTCGTTCAAAGATGCCAAAAAGCAAACTGATATCGCCGACAACGAAACGGTCACTGATGGATTCCAGATACTCAATATCAATCTGTCTAAGACCATTGCGCTGGGGGGACGACACAACCTAACCCTGGCTGTTTTCGGCAAGAATTTGCTGGACGAAGTGGCTAGAAATCACAGCTCATTTGTTAAAAATGAAGTACCCATGGCGGGCCGTAATCTGGGCCTAAGAGCGACTTACTCGTTCTAAAACCCCAGCCGACCCTGTCTGTTTAAGGGTTGCTCTGTTTGAGGTAATATAAGCCTCCGCAGAGCAACCCTTGAACGATGGTCAATGTGAAAAAATATGTGAAATGGCTGGCCGCTGGCCTGCTGCCCCTGGTGACATTATTTGCGGTCGCAATTCTCTATGTCACCTTCGCTGTCGACATCAATAGCTATAAGTCGGATATTGAATCTCTGGCCCGCCAACAGGGCTATGAACTGTCTATCCGAGGCGATTTAGCCTGGCAGTTTTTCCCCAAACCCGGTGTATCCATTGCCGATGTTTCTATCAGCGATCAGACCTCAGTATCCGGCTCTGCCTCGCGTCTTGTGCTGGCCACTCACTGGACCCAGCTGTTTAGTCTCGGCGGGGATATAGCGCAACTTGAGCTCAGCACTGTGAAGGTTGAGGCGGGCACCCTGAGGTGGCTACCAGCTAACGGTGCTGCCGTGCAATTGAATAATATTCAGCTGGCGATCGACAATCTGTCTCTGCAGGGAAAAGAATTCGCTATCGCCGCATCGGCCAGGGCTTTTGGGGGACGCAATTTCTCCCTTGAGGCAGATATTGCGGTGCTGATGGATGGCCAGAATGTGCAACAGCTCAGCCTAATGGATTTGCAGCTCCAACTAGACAGCATCAGGTTGTTTGGTGAACTCAGTGCCAGTGACAATGGCGCCTTTGTGCAGGGGAATCTCTACAGTGACAGCTTTGATGCTAAGCAGCTGATCGCTTCTCTACAGCCTGTGGTGCCGCTGCTGACTGTACCCAATACTCTGGTTAAAACAGCACTCACCGATGTGAGTTTAAAAACCAGCTTTAGCCTGGATACCCAAGCTGCGTCGAAGATAAATGGTGAATTATCCCTCGATGGTCAGAGCTTTGATGTGGATGTAACCATCGACCACCTCAGCAATAACCTAACCACGCTGATATCAGGCGATATATTGCGCGCTGGGGACTATCTGCCGGCGAGCAATGCTGACAGCAATAACAGCAGCCTATTTGCCCCGCTGGCTATTCCATTTGCTCTCTGGCAGGGGCGCAGTCAGGTTGAGGTCAATCTGAGCCGGGTCGAGTTTAATGACTTTAGTGTTGCTAACTTTTACAGCAATGTATTTGGCAATCAGCGGGTTTTGCGTATGACCTCTCTCAATGCCGATCTGTTTGGCGGTCAGGTCAATGGCATTGCTAAGTTGGATATGCGCTCCTCCAAGCCCAGTTTTCAGCTGCAGCCATCGCTCTACAATATTGATGTAGCTCAGGCCATGGAGGCGCTGGGAGACGAGAGCACCATGACCGGCACACTGAGCCTGGATGCCAATATCCAGGGCTCTGGATTAGAACTGGGAGAGATAACCAGATCACTGTCTGGCGCGGGAAAATTTCAAGTGCAACAGCCGGTCTATAAAGCATTTAATCTGGAGCAGAGTTTTTGCAACGCCGCGGCACTATTGTCTGGTCGAGGTCAGGCCTCCAAAGTCTGGCCCGCGGATACCCAGTTCGATAATCTGCAGGGCGCATTCCAACTGAGCGATGGCAAACTGCTGATCAATAACTACAGCACCGGCACTGGCAATCTGGATATTATGGGCCGAGGTACGATAGATTTGATTAAACGGCAGTATCGTCTAAATATTAGCGCCCGAGTGGATCAACCCACTAGCAGCGCCACGGGTTGCTCTATCAACCAGCGCCTGCAAAATCGTCAGATACCCTTTGTCTGCAGTGGCGCCTTCGATCAGAGCAATGCCCCTGGTCTGTCGTGCAAACCAGACGAGCGACTGATTAAAGACCTGGTTAAAGACAGTGCACTGGAAAAACTACTGGGCACCTCTAGACTGCAATCACAGGGGACGAAGGAGTCCGCCAAGGGTCTGATCCGAGAGCTGCTTAAACGTTGACCATGTCGCCCAAACAGTTCCAGCAGGCGGTGTTGAACTGGTTCGACACCCATGGTCGCAAGCATTTGCCCTGGCAGACCAGCATAAGCCCCTACTCGGTCTGGGTTTCAGAAATTATGCTGCAACAAACCCAGGTCACCACAGTGATCCCCTATTTTGAACGCTTTATGCAAAGCTTTCCCACTGTCGAGGCTCTGGCCGCTGCCGCTGAGGATGATGTACTGCACCACTGGACCGGGCTGGGATACTATGCGCGGGCACGCAATCTGCACAAAACCGCGCAGATTATCTGCGCGGAACTGGATGGAGACTTTCCCGATACTGTGGAGCAACTCAATGCCCTACCTGGTATTGGCCGCTCTACCGCGGGGGCCATCTGTTCTATCGCCTTTAAAAAACCCGCCGCTATCCTAGATGGCAATGTTAAGCGCGTTTTGGCCCGCTATGGGGCCATTGATGGCTGGCCGGGGCAGACAGCGGTGCACAATCGGCTGTGGCTAGAGGCGGAAACCTACAGTCCCATGCAGCGAACCGCCGACTATACTCAGGCTATGATGGATTTGGGTGCCACTCTTTGCACCCGATCTGCGCCCAACTGCCAGCAGTGCCCTATCGTCAACCATTGCAAGGCCTTTAGCCAGGGTAACCCGCTGGACTACCCGGGCAAAAAACCCAAGAAAAAGCTACCCGTAAGAACTACCTGCTTTCTGTTGATCTACAATCAGCGCGGCGAGCTACTGCTGCAAAAGAACCCGCCGGCTGGCCTCTGGGGAGGACTCTGGGTATTGCCCCAGGTAGAGTCGGTGCAGGCGGTTGCCGAGCACTGCACCAGCTTGGGGCTGGAAGCCAGGAGCCAACAGACCCAGCCAGCCAAGCGCCATACCTTTAGCCATTTCCATCTCGACTATCTGCCAGTGCGGGTAGAGGCTACGGATCGGAATTGCGCTGTGGCCGAGGGCGATAATCAGCTCTGGTATAACCCACAGAATCCACTATCATTAGGGATGCCTGCGCCCATTGTTGCGCTAATACATCCCAAGTAAATAATCTGGAGACCAGATATGGTGCGCACCGTTTTTTGTCGCAAACTTAAACAGGAATTACCCGGACTGGATACAGCCCCTTTTCCCGGTCCCAAAGGTGAGGAAATCTTCAATACGATTTCCAAACAGGCCTGGGCTGATTGGATGACGCATCAGACCACTTTGATCAATGAAATGCGCCTCAATATGATGGATTTGACCGCCCGCACCTATCTCGCCGAGCAGCGGGAAAAGTTCTTTGCCGGCGAAGAAGTGGATCAGGCTGAAGGATACGTCCCGCCTACCGAATAACCCTTGACGAACTGCTATTCAAACGTTTTAATACGCGCCTCTCGCAAGTTGCGCATTATCTGTTTGCGAAGCCCGGTTAGCTCAGTTGGTAGAGCAGAGGATTGAAAATCCTCGTGTCCTTGGTTCGATTCCGAGACCGGGCACCATA
>JBMZST010000163.1:0-4213 GCA_049623265.1 Porticoccaceae bacterium | reverse complement strand
TCACGTCTGGCCAAGAGCGCGCCTGCCGATGATTTAAATGCGCCTGATATACTGCTATTGGCCTCCGACGAAGTGGCTATCTTCGATAATCTTACAGGCACCATTATGCTGGTGGTGCATGTCGATGCCGCCGAGGCCAAAGCACTGGAAAAAGCCGAGGCCCGGCTTGACGAATTAGAGGCTAAGCTGGCCCTCCCGGCTCCTCAGTTACCAGCGATGAATGCAGGCCCCGGTATCTCTGAAAATGCGTTTGTCTCCAGCTTTGGTCAGCAGGACTTTATGGCGGCGGTCGACAAAGTTAAAGACTATGTGCTCGCCGGCGATGTTATGCAGGTGGTGCCATCTCAGCGGCTATCGGCACCCTTTGCCGCCGAACCCATCAACCTTTATCGGGCTCTGAGAAGACTTAACCCCTCACCTTATATGTATTTTCTGGATTTGGATGGCATTCATATTGTTGGCTCGTCGCCAGAGGTGCTGGCGCGCTTAGAAGATGGCCAGGTCACTGTGCGGCCCATAGCGGGCACCAGACGACGGGGTCAGACAGAGGAAGAAGATGAGGCGCTGGAACAAGACATGCTCGCAGACCCCAAGGAGATTGCAGAGCATTTGATGCTGATTGATTTAGGTCGCAACGATGTGGGCCGCATTAGTCAAACCGGCACTGTAGAGGTCACCGAGCAAATGGTGGTTGAGCGCTACTCCCATGTTATGCATATCACCTCCAATGTGGTGGGTGATGTCACTGAGGGCATGGGCCCACTCGAAGTTCTAAAAGCAACCCTGCCCGCCGGTACTCTGAGTGGGGCACCTAAAATTCGCGCTATGGAAATTATCGATGAACTAGAGCCTGTTAAGCGTGGTATCTACGGAGGCGCCGTGGGCTATATCGGCTGGAATGGCAATATGGATACCGCTATAGCCATTCGTACTGCGGTAATTAAAGATGGCATGCTGCATGTGCAGGCAGGCGCAGGAGTAGTTGCCGATTCGGTGCCAGAGTCGGAGTGGGAAGAGACCATGAACAAGGCAAGGGCATTAATACGTGCGGCAGCCATGGTTTGTCCGGAGTCTGAGGGAGAGTCCCCATGATACTTATGATCGACAATTATGATTCCTTTACCTATAACGTGGTGCAGTATCTGGCCGAGCTCAAGGCCGATGTTAAGGTGTTTAGAAATGATGAAATTACCATTGCTGAGATCGAGAAATTAGCGCCAGAAAAAATTGTTATTTCCCCGGGCCCCTGTACGCCCAATGAAGCTGGGGTCAGCGTTGAATGTATAGAAACCTTTGCCGGCAGAATTCCAATTCTGGGTATCTGTTTAGGGCACCAGAGTATCGGTCAGGCTTTCGGAGGAAAAATTGTGCGCGCCAAACAGGTGATGCATGGCAAAACCTCAATGATCTATCACGACAACAGCGGTGTGTTTAAAAATTTGAGTAATCCCTTTGAGGCAACTCGCTATCACTCATTAGTCATAGAGCAGTCGTCTATACCCGACTGCCTTGAGATTAATGCCTGGACCCAAAATGACGATGGCTCCATCGATGAGATTATGGGCGTTCGACATAAACAGCTGGCCATCGAGGGCGTGCAATTTCACCCTGAATCCATTCTCACTCAGCACGGCCACGACCTGCTAAGTAATTTTTTGGAGAGTTAACAGTGGATATTAAGACAGCACTGGAAGCCGTAGTCAGTGGTCATAATCTAAGTGACGCAGCTATGCGCGATGTGATGCGCCAGATAATGACGGGTCAGGCCACTGAGGCACAGATCGGAGCCTTTCTGGTCGCCCTGCGAGTCAAAGGTGAAACCATCGACGAAATCGCTGGCGCCGTAGAAGTTATGCGCGAACTGGCCACAGGTGTTCAGGTATCTGGAGATTACCTGGTGGATATTGTCGGCACCGGTGGTGACGAGTCCAACTTATTTAACGTTTCCACCGCGGCGACCTTTGTGGTGGCCGCAGCCGGTGGTCGCGTGGCCAAACATGGCAACCGTTCGGTGAGCAGCAACAGTGGTGCCGCCGATTTGCTGGAAGCCGCAGGGGTCAATTTAAACCTTAGTCCGGCACAGGTGGCACTCTGCGTTGAGGAGCTGGGTGTGGGCTTTATGTTTGCACCAGCCCATCACAGTGCTATGAAACATGCTATTGGCCCGCGGAAAGAGCTGGGCTTGCGTACCATCTTTAATATTCTCGGCCCCATGACCAATCCGGCGGGCATTACTCGTCAGTTGATTGGCGTGTATAAAAGAGACCTCTGTCGTCCCATGGCGGAAGTGCTGGGCCGGCTGGGTGCCGAACACATTATGGTGGTGCACTCGGCGGATGGACTGGATGAAATCAGTATTGCCACAGTGACCCATGTTGCCGAATACCGCAATGGCTCGGTCAGCGAATATCAGATCAGCCCAGAAGATTATTTGTCATCCCCTCAAAGTCTGGATGGACTGGCGGTGGAAAATGCTGCTGACTCTCTGGCGCTGATTACTGATGCCCTGGGGAAAAGAGCTACAGCCAATGGTGCCAAGGCGGCCGATCTTATAGCTATTAATGCGGGTGCCGCACTCTATGTGGCCGGCTGTGCCGCAGATTTGAAGCAGGGTGTCGCAATGGCACAGGATGCTATTGGCTCAGGTTTAGCTAAGGCAAAAATAAGCGACCTGGCGACCTTTACTCAGGTACAGCAAGACGGTTAACAGATTGAGAGACTGCCCTATGAGCTCAGAGACACCCACCATATTAAAAAAAATTCTCGCCCGTAAGCGGGAGGAGATCGCTGAGCGCAGTGCAACTGTTTCACTGCAGCAGCTTATGGATAGGGTTGCATCCGCACCAGCTCCCAGAGGCTTTGCCGCTGCTCTGGCGAAAAAGTTAGCCGCAGGTGAGCCTGCGGTAATCGCTGAAATTAAAAAGGCCTCACCCAGCAAAGGGGTGATTCGGGAAGACTTTGATCCAGCGGCTATTGCCGCAAGCTATGCCAAAGGCGGTGCTGCCTGCCTATCTGTACTGACCGACGTAGACTTTTTCCAGGGCGCTGATAGCTATTTGCAGCAGGCGCGAGATGCCTGCCAGCTGCCGGTGATTCGCAAAGATTTTATTATTGATGAGTATCAGGTCTACGAGGCCCGAGCCATGGGCGCAGACTGTATCCTATTAATTGTTTCGGCCCTGTCAGAAAGCCAGCTTAACCGGCTTCATGAGGCGGCTCTATCACTGGGTATGGATGTATTAATCGAGGTCCACGACGCCGCGGAATTAAATCTGGCCCTGAAGTTGGATAATCCTATGGTGGGTATCAATAATCGCAACCTGCACAGTTTTGAAGTCAGTCTAAATAACACTTATCAGTTATTAGCTCAGATTCCTGAGGGCCGAATTGTAATCACTGAGAGCGGTATTCACAGTCGAGAGGATGTGGCCGCTATGCGTCAACAGGATGTCCATGCCTTTTTGGTGGGCGAAGCCTTTATGCGCAGTGAGGAGCCAGGGGACAGATTGAGCGAGATGTTTTGCTAGAACCCTGTTCAGGGTCGTCTAACGGGTGCCAAATACCACCATGGTTTTGCCTGCCACCGAGACCAGTTCGCGCTCCTCAAGGTCTTTAAGTACACGGCCCACCATCTCTCTTGAGCAGCCAACAATGCGACCGATTTCCTGGCGGGTAATTTTTATCTGCATGCCATCCGGGTGAGTCATAGCGTCGGGCTCTTTGCATAAATCCAGTAATGTGCGAGCTACTCTGCCAGTCACATCAAGAAATGCCAGATCACTGACTTTGCGCGTGGTATCCCTGAGTCGTTGCGCGATTTGATTGCTGATGGCGAATAGAAATTCCGGGTGTTTATGGCTAAGTTCGATAAACTTGCCATAACTAATCTCGCCCACCTCGCACTCGGTTTTGGTACGGATCCAGGCGCTGCGATGTTCCTGGTCAAAAAGACCCATTTCACCGACAAAATCGCCAGGGTTAAGATAGGCCAGTATCATCTCCTTGCCGTCGCTATCATCCTCAATCACCACGGTAACCGAGCCTTTTATAATGTAGTACAGCGTATCACCCTGATCTCCAGCGTAGATAATGGTGCTTTTTGCTGGGTATCTGCGGCGGTGACAGTGGGATAAAAACTCTTCGACATTGTCTATGTGCGGGGTAAGAGGTGCAGGCGCCAATGTGTATCTCCTTATAGGGTTTTTCTAAGCCG
>JBMZST010000162.1:0-4217 GCA_049623265.1 Porticoccaceae bacterium | reverse complement strand
TCCACAGTTTGATCTACGAAATAATGAATGACAAGCAGAGAAGGGACTATGAAGAGTTTCTCGAGACCGACTTTTCCTTTGAGGTGCCCGGTGTGGCCCGTTTCAGGGTCAATGTATTCAACCAAAACCGCGGTGCTGCGGCTGTTTTCCGCACCATTCCCTTCAATGTTCTGACCCTAGATCAGCTGAGTATGGGCGATGTGTTCAGAAAGGTCTCGCTGCTTCCCCGTGGCTTGGTATTAGTCACGGGTCCAACGGGCTCGGGCAAGTCCACCACATTGGCAGCCATGGTGGACTATATCAATGAAAACCGCTACGACCATATTCTTACCATCGAAGATCCAATTGAATTCGTCCATCAGAGCAAAAAATGCCTAGTTAATCAGCGGGAAGTGCATCGCGATACCCTGGGTTTTGGTGAAGCTCTGCGTTCGGCGCTGAGAGAGGACCCAGATGTTGTGTTAGTGGGTGAACTGCGGGACCTAGAGACCATTCGTTTGGCACTGACAGCCGCTGAAACCGGGCACCTGGTGTTTGGTACCTTGCACACCACCTCAGCTGCGAAAACCATTGATCGGGTGATCGATGTATTTCCCTCAGGAGAAAAGCCTATGGTGCGCTCTATGCTGTCCGAGTCTCTGCAGGCAGTTATTTCACAAACGCTATTAAAAAAAGTGGGTGGAGGTCGGGTGGCCGCGCATGAAATTATGATTGGTACGGCCGCTATTCGCAATTTAATCCGTGAAGACAAGGTGGCGCAGATGTATTCAGCCATTCAGACCGGTGGGGCACTGGGCATGCAAACCTTGGATCAGTGTCTGCATCATCTAGTAGACCAGCGCTTAATCAGCGCGGAAATCGCCAAAGAGAAGGCCAAATTACCCGATAGCTTTTAGCCGTTTTTTTCTGTCAGCGTTAGACTTAAAAAGGACAAGCCATGGTTGCCGAGACATTTGAAAACCTCGTAAAAACAATGACCGAGCAGAAAGCCTCGGACCTATTTTTGACAGTGGGCCTGCCTCCCTGTATCAAGCTCAATGGCTCAGTGGTGCCCATCGGAGAGCAGCAGCTGGATCAGCAGCACTGTGAAGCTCTGGTGCTGAGTATTATGACGGACGAACAGCGCAGTGAGTTTTATCGTAACAAAGAGCTGAATTTCGCCGTTATCAGCGAAGAGTCGGGCCGATTTCGCGCTAGCGCATTTTATCAGCGGGGGGAGGTAGGCATTGTGTTGCGAAGAATAGAGACCCAGATTCCTACCCCGGAAGCGCTACTGTTGCCTCCGGTTCTCAAAGAACTGGTGATGAACCGACGCGGTATTGTTATCTTTGTGGGTGCAACGGGGACAGGTAAGTCCACCTCACTGGCTGCGCTGATTGGTCATCGCAATAAAGTGAGTCGCGGCCATATTGTCTCGATAGAAGATCCTATTGAATTTATTCATGAACACCAGGGCTGCATTATTACCCAGCGAGAGGTGGGGGTGGACACAGAGTCCTTTGAGGTGGCACTTAAAAATACTCTGCGCCAGGCGCCGGACGTTATTTTAATTGGGGAGATTCGTACCAGAGAAACCATGCAGCACGCCATTACCTTTGCCGAAACGGGCCATCTGGTGCTGGCCACATTGCATGCCAACAATGCCAATCAGGCCCTGGATCGAATAAACCACTTCTTCGAGGCTGACCGTCACAGCCAGTTGTGGATGGACCTCTCTCTGAATTTACGAGGTATCGTGGCCCAGCAGCTGGTGCCCACGGTGGATGGCAAAAATCGACGTGCGGCCATTGAGGTTTTACTCAATACGCCTCTGGTTGCGGATACCATTCGCAAAGGCGAGGTGCATAAGATTAAAGATATTATGACTAGCTCGGCAGAGCACGGCATGCAGACATTTGATAAAGCGCTCTTTGAACTCTATGTAGAAGGCGAAATCAGCTATGAGAACGCCATTGCCCACGCCGACTCGAAAAATGATTTGAGGCTCATGATTAAGATGCACAGTGACCAGCAGACGGGTTCTAAACAGGCGCGTATCGCGAAGTTGTCTATTGAGGACAATTCGGTGGGGAAACTCAATTGGTAGTGGGGCTGTTTTTCGCTAAGGGCTTTTCACCCGCTAAGGGCTTTTCTCAGCTAAGGGCTTTTCCCCAGGTCGGGGTTTTCCAGCCAGGTTTGCAGTATTAGTGCGGCGGCGAGATGGTCTATTTTTGTGAGGTCCGCCATTTTGCCTTTGCGCGCGCCGCGGCGCTGATCCTCCTGTAGCATGGATTTTGCCTCTCGACTGGTGAGTCTTTCGTCCACCATCTGCACATCAATGTTGTAGCGACCCTGAAGTCTGCGGGCAAATCTGGTGGCGCGGTCGCTGAGCTCGCTAGGGGTGCCATCCATATTTAGCGGCAATCCCACCAGCAGGAGGCTGGGCTTCCATTCATTGATCACCTCTGTGACCTCAGACCAATTAGGCGCGCCATCTGAAGCTTTGATAATCCTCAGGCCATTGGCCGAGGCGGTCAATGTCTGGCCATAGGCCACCCCAATCTGTTTTAGGCCAAAGTCAAAGCACAGCAGGGTTCGGTGTGCAGATTCAGGCATGGCCAATATCGGAGGAGAGCATATTGAGATCAAGCCCTATAGAGGAAGCCGCAGCTCCGGCGCGCTGATCGCAAGCGGTGTCAAAAATAATCGCCGAATCAGCGGGAATGGTCAGCCAACTATTTTGCTTTAACTCATCCTCTAATTGGCCGGCGCCCCAACTTGAATAACCCAGGGTAATCAGAGCATCTTTTGGGCCATTGCCCAGGGCAATATCACAGAGAATATCTTTGGATGCGGTAAGGCTGATATCTTCAGCAATGGCAACCGTTGACTCCCACTGCTGCTCGCTGGTCTTATGCAAAATAAAGCCGCGGTCCCGCTGAACTGGCCCACCGTCAAATATCAGGGAATTACCCTGCTGATCATGATATTCCAAATCCAGCTGATCGTAGATCGCCTTTGCTGGTATATCCAGCTGATGGTTGATGATCAAACCCATGGCGCCATCGATACTGTGCTCGCAGATGTAGACCACAGATTGCGCGAAGTTGGGATCATTGAGACCTGGCATAGCCAGAAGAAAATGGTTTTTTAAGCTGGAGATAACTTTTTTTGTGCTTTCGCTCATAATGTCCAATATGCGGGTTTCGCACCCCAAACTCAAGGGCTGTCTGCAGATTATAGGCTTAGGCGTGCATCAATGGCCGCCATTAGCTGATCTGCTATTGCCGTGTTTTGCGCCCTGTCTATTTCCCGAACACAGGTGGGGCTAGTAACATTGATTTCGGTAAGGTAGTCACCGATAACATCCAGGCCCACAAAAATCAGACCTTTCTCAACCAGTGTCGGGGCGATTTGCTCGGCGATCCACAGATCCCGGTCAGACAGTGGTTGCACCAGGCCAGATCCACCAGCGGCCAGATTGCCGCGAAATTCTCCCTTAGAGGGTATGCGCGCGAGACAGTAGGGCACCACTTTGCCGTCGACAACCAGAATCCGTTTATCGCCGGTGACAATTTCTGGGAGGTATTTTTGCGCCATAATGGTCTCGGTACCATATTTGGTCAGAGTTTCAAGAATTACATTAAGATTTTGATCGCCCTCCTTAACGCGGAAGATAGAGGTGCCGCCCATACCATCCAGGGGCTTGAAAACCACATCGCCATGCTCAGCCAAAAACGTCTTGAGTCGACCCTGGTCTCGGCTGACTAACAGCGGAGGCGTGCACTGGGGAAATTGGGTTGCGAATACTTTTTCATTGCAGTCACGCAAGCTTTGAGGCCGGTTTACTATCAATGTACCTCGCCGCTCGGCCGCTTCCAGTATATAAGTAGAGTAAATAAACTCTGAGTCAAACGGCGGATCCTTGCGCATGAGAATGACATCAAGCTCTTCCAGTGGCACCGAGCTGGCTCCCTCAAGCTCGTACCAACTGTGCTCGTCTTCAAACACTTTTAACGGTCGCATCTCGGCCCGCGGATTGCCACCATCCAAAAACAGGTGTCGCTGTTCCATATAGAATAATTTGTAACCCTGCCTCTGCGCAGCAAGCAATAGTGAGAGGCTGGTGTCTTTGGTGTAATTGATCGATTGAATCGGGTCCATTACGACCCCAAGTGATTTGCCCATAAATGACGGCCTTGTTGTGATTTTTGCACTATAACTATCTATGGCAATTG
>JBMZST010000161.1:0-4251 GCA_049623265.1 Porticoccaceae bacterium | reverse complement strand
AAGCAGCACTGCCCAGTGGGCTTTTGCAACTAGAGCCACTGCAAAGCCTTGCAGGAATAGCGAAAGACAATGGTATAGAAGGAATAATGGCCAATAGCCTAAATAAGGACAGCACCCAGATTAGGCAGCTAATCGCCCAAAGGACAGGCAGTATTATTCCGCTGATTGAATGGCCAGAAAATGACAGCGACTACAATTACCACTGGCTGCTATGGTTTTTAAGTGAGCGCACCAGAACGGACAATCTGGTGGCTAGAGGGGGGAATACGCAGTTGTTTAATTTGGCGGAGTAGCTAACTACTCCACCACTAATATTGCCACCCCGCCCCAAGCTCTCGCTGGGGTGACGTTCTTTCGCCAGCATGACGGAGCTGGTGGTTAACTGACCTCCGCATAACGCCGCAATATATCCAAAAAGTCACCGCCGTATTTTTCCAGCTTGCTGTCCCCTACTCCGCTAATGCGCAGCATCTCACTGGGGGATGTGGGCATCTGGTCGAGCATCTCTTTTAGTGTGGCATCGTGGAAGATCACATAGGGTGGTACATTGTGCTCTTCGGCCAGAAACTTCCGGCACTCCCGCAGTTCGTCCCAGAGCTCCTGGTCTTCGGGGAGTATCTGGGCTTTTCTGGCGGATTTGGTACCTGCTTTTTTGGTGGAAGGTGGTTTGACGTCTTCTATGCGCAAAAACAGCGACTGCTCGCCGCGCAGCACGGGGCGGCACAGGTCGGTGAGTTGCAGTGCGCTGTAGCCTTCAATATCCACTTGCAGCAGGCCGCGCACCACCAGTTGACGAATCACTGAGCGCCACTGGGCTTCGTGGATATTGGCACCTATACCAAAGGTGCTGAGCTGCTGGTGTTGATGCTGTCGTACTTTTTCGGTTTCCTTGCCCTGCAATACATCCATCACATGCACTGTGCCAAAGCGTTGACCAGTGCGGTAGATGCAGGACAGTACCTTTTGTGCGGCTTCGGTGGCGTCCCAGGTCTCTGGGGGGATCAGGCAGTTATCGCAGTTGCCGCACTGGTCTGGTGCTTCATCGGCAAAGTAATTTAACAGCAGTTTGCGGCGGCAGCTGGTGACTTCGCAGAGGCCGAGCATGGCATCCAGCTTATGGCGCTCGGTGCGTTTAAACTGTTCACTGCCATCGGAGTTCTGTGCCATTTGTTGCAGGCGCACCACATCTTGCAGGCCATAGACCATCCAGGCATCTGCGGGCTGGCCATCGCGGCCGGCGCGACCGGTTTCCTGGTAATAGGCTTCAATGCTTTTGGGCAAGTCCAGGTGGGCGACAAAGCGCACATCGGGTTTATCTATGCCCATACCAAAGGCGATGGTGGCGACAATAATCACCCCCTCTTCCCGCAAAAAGCGGTTTTGGTGGGTCTGCCTCAGCTGAGGTGAGAGCCCGGCATGGTAGGGCAAGGCGGTGTAGCCCTGGTTCATCAACCATTCTGCGGTCTCTTCGACTTTTTTTCGCGACAGGCAGTAAACAATACCGGCCTCATTTTTGCGCTGCTGCAAAAAAGCCAGTAGCTGTTTTCTCGGTGCGGTTTTATTGGCGATGGCGTAGTAGATATTGGGGCGGTCAAAGCCACTGATATAGGACTCGGCATTATCAAGGGACAGCCGCTGAATAATTTCCTGACGGGTGCGCCTATCAGCGGTGGCAGTCAGGGCAATTCGAGGTACCTCCGGGAAGCGTTCATGTAATAGGCTTAACGCCAGGTAATCAGAGCGAAAGTCATGGCCCCATTGGGATACACAGTGAGCCTCGTCAATGGCAAATAGCGCTAACTGGCAACGGCTTAGCAGGTCCAGAGTGTAGCTCTGGATCAAGCGCTCTGGTGCTATATACAGCAGATCCAGCTGCCCTGCCAGCAACTGCTGTTCAATACTATTCTGCTGGCTGTGGTCCAAGCTGGAGTTTAGAAAGGCGGCTTTAACACCCAGCTGTTGCATGGCATCCACCTGGTCCTGCATCAGGGCGATCAGTGGTGAAATAATGACCCCAACACCCTCCCGTAGCAATGAGGGAATCTGATAGCAAAGGGATTTACCACCCCCGGTAGGCATTAGTACCAGGGCATTATTACCGGCACGCACAGTCTCAATAATCTCGGCCTGGTGGCCACGAAAACTATCGTAGCCGTAGAGACTATGGAGAATATCTCGCGCATTTTGTGACATAGGGTTTCGACTTTACGTTGTGTTGGAGCTGCAGAGTTAGCCTGTGATATTAATTTTCTCTGGGGCTAATCTATACCCCAGAGCACCCATTATGGCGTTCACATTATCCAAGCGCGGATTACCTTTATTAGATAGCGCTTTTTGCAGGCCCTGCCGAGTCATACCGGTTTGCTTGGCCAGCTGGGTGATCCCTTTAACCTTGGCAATCACCCGAAGCGAGGCCAGCAGGGCTGCCGAGTCACCATCGGCAGCATAGGCGGCAAATATTTCCGCCACATAGTGGTCAATCTCTTCGGGATGATCGCGAAAATAGCTCTCTTCCAGATTATCCAGAGTTCTGTATTTATTCATTAGCCTGATACTCCTGCCAATAACCTATGGCGGTGACAATATCCTTTTTCTGCGTCGCTTTACTGCCGCCTGTCAGCAACAAAATATTGATTGGCCCATCCTTGCCTCGCTAATATACCAAAGCCAACTATAGTTGGCAATAAGGCATGTTTAGTATTGTGGCAAAAATAATAAATAACAGAGCTATGGATAACTGCGAGGGGAATCACTATTGGGGGTAAAGCGGCGAAATTTTACAGCTGCCACTCAGTGCGGCCTGCGAAGCTGTCGCCATTATTGGTGAAACGAACGAAGGCAGGAGTCACCCGATAGAAATGACTGCGGCCAAAGGCGGCGCCTATGCGTTGCTCTTGCTCGGTCTGGGGGCTATCAATAAGACCGGCAATTTCCGGGTAGCGGGCAAAGTACGCCTCGGCAATGGCTGCCCTCTCCCCTTCAGCTACCTGCGCTATATTGCCATGGATCTGCACGCCGCAAATGGATTGCCAGTGCCCATCGTAGTCGGAGTAAATAGAGACGGCCGCGGCACCATCCATCGGCAGGCTTTTAATATGGCGGCTATTGGCAGAAGAGAGAAAATACAGAACAAAAGGCTCTGCGTTGATATCGGCCATATAGAGCACCGGGGCTGACCAGGGGCCGCAGGCATCGCCTGTGGCTATGGTGAGAACAGACTGGGCCTGCAAAAATGCCTTGAGCTGGGTCTGGTCTTTAGACATTGCCCTGCCAGCGTTTAAGGCTATCGGACTCTATATCAAACAGGTCCAGCACCCGGGCTACTGAATGATTGATTATATCGTCCACAGTTTTCGGCTCTGTATAAAACGCCGGTGCTGGCGGACAGAGTATGGCGCCGATCTGGCTGGCTTTTAGCATAAGCTCGCAGTGGCCTGTGTGCAGCGGTGACTCCCGGGGCACTATCACCAGTTTGCGGCGCTCTTTCAGCACCACATCGGCCGCGCGAACAATCAGGTTATCGGCATAGGAGTTGGCGATGCCGGAGAGGGTTTTCATGGAACAGGGAACTACAATCATGCCGGCGGTTTTAAAGGAGCCGCTGGCGATACTGGCGCCGATATTTTTATTGTTGTGCACCACATCGGCCAGGGCTTCGACATCTTCGACTTTCCAGTCGGTCTCTATGCCGATATTCATGCGTGCCGCGCTACTGAGAATCAGGTGGGTTTCTATGCCTTCGCAGGCGGCCAGCATCTCGAGCATTCGTATGCCGTAGATAACGCCGCTGGATCCAGAGATGCCGATAATAAGTCGCATATGCAGTGCCTGTGTTGCTGCTGATTAACCTAGGGGTAACTGACCGTCTATTCTGTTCAGTTTGGCAGGCCAATAACAGCCCTGTCCAGTTTTACGCGGCATCTTCCTCTGTGGTTTCGCCGGCTATGTCGCTGGCCTTACCTTTGGCTTTTTCTTGGGCTTTGAGGTCTTTGCGCAGCACTTTACCCACATTGGTCATGGGCAGTTCATCGCGGAACTCCACAAACTTGGGCACTTTGTAGCCGGCCATATGCTCTTTGCAGTAGGCAATCACATGGTCTGCATTGAGGTCTGGGTTGGTGCTGACCACAAACATTTTCACCACTTCCCCGGCCTTGGCATCCGCCACACCAATGGCGGCACACTGGGCTACATCCGGGTGGGTGGTCAAGGCCTGCTCCAGCTCATTGGGGTACACGTTAAAGCCAGAGA
>JBMZST010000160.1:0-4255 GCA_049623265.1 Porticoccaceae bacterium | reverse complement strand
TTGTTATTGTTGTGATAGGTCTAGAGGATACCATTGTTACCCCCTCTTTGAACCAAAATTACCGCGAAAAATGGGTTAAATAGCAGTACACAGAGTGCCCGGACTGCCAGCGTATCAAGCGATCCAATCCACAGGGTCTGTAGTATTAAGGTGATGGATATCACCGATCGATTGCTCAAGTATTTTAATCGCAAAAAATCAGAGTCCACCGACAAGAATCACACCAGATACAGAAACGATATTTGTAACCACTGGGATTTGGATTACCTGTCGATGGAGGAGATTGATAGGCGCCTGCAGTCAGGCAACCTGGAGACCACTATTGCCCGCAAGAAAAAAGACAACTGAGGGATTGTGTATGAGAGCTGTTATCTGCTTGTCGGTACTTTTGCTCACAGCCTGTGGTGGTGGCGGTGGCTCTTCTACTCCTGCTGCTGAGCCCCAGTCTGCCAGCCCAGCAACCGAACCCAGGGCCTCAGTTGTTGCCAATCAAAACAGTCTCAACCAGACCATCGAGGGTGAGTTGGTGGAGCGAACCTTTTTTGTGCGCATGCCCGAGGAGCAGACTGCCCAGAGTTACCCTCTGGTATTTTTCTTTCATGGCGCTGGGGGTTCCGGCGAAGGTCTGTTGCAAGATAATCCGGCAATTGGTGCGCTGATCGATGCGGGCGAATTTATTGGCATCTTTCCCGATGGTTATCAACAGCGGTGGAATGTCAGTGGCGAAACCAGTGCCGATGATAGGGAGTTTATTTCACTGATTGCTAACAGCCTGGGGGCTGACAGCATCTACAATCTGGATAGAACCTACGGCGTGGGTATTTCCAATGGCGCCGGGTTGGTCAATAAAATCGCCAAAGAGACATCGATCTTCAAAGGGATTGCGCCTCTGATTAGTCAGCAAACTGTAGAACTGGGCAATACTGTGCCGTCGGCTCCCGTTTCTGTTTTTCAACTCAATGGCGCCAACGACCAGCAGGTGCCACTTGAGGGCGGTCTGGGCGTCGCTGACACCAACTTTATGTCCGCCCAGGCCAGTGCAGAAGACTGGGCCACAAACTACAACTGTAATACCACCCCTGCCGAAAGAAGCAGAAGCTGGGGAGAGCAGCAGGTGTTGGAATATACCTTTAACGGCTGCTTGAACAACAAAAAGGTGCGGTACCACATTGTTGAGGCTGGCGAGCACAATGTTGACTTTGGTGCGGAATTTAACCTCTACCAGACTATTTGGCGATTTTTTAAATCCACCGACCGCGATCAGGCGCTTAATCTCAAGCTGCTATCTCTGGGCGACAGCTACACCATTGGACAGTCTGTATGCGAGACCTGCAGTTTCCCTCAGCAGTTAAGGGAAAATCTGGTATTTGAATACTCTGACAGAGACAGTATTGGTTTGCAGGTGATTGCCGAAACTGGCTGGACTACCAGCGAGCTGATCAATGCAGTAGATAGCGAGAACCCAGCGAGGGATTTTGATCTCGTAACCCTGCTGATTGGGGTAAATAATCAGTTTCAAAGTCGACCCTTTGAAGTGTACGAGACCGAATTTATAACCCTGGTGAATAGAGCCATCTCGTTTGTGGGTGACGATCCTGCCAAGCTGATAGTGGTGTCTATACCGGACTATGCTTACACACCCTTTGGTGAGTTTAGAAACCCCGCGGATACCAGCGCAGGCATAGATCGCTACAACAATTTTGCCCGAGACTACTGCCAAGAAAATGGCTTGAGCTACAACTACATTACGGACATCACCAGACAGGGATTAGATAATCCCGACCTGGTGGCAGCAGATCGATTGCACCCCTCTACCCTAGCCTACAGTAAATTTGTTGAGCGCCTGTTGCCCGTGGCGCTGGATAAGCTGGATCGGCCTTAGTTGCTGCCCTCAACTCTGTGATTTGTCCTGTGGCCTGCCCGCATCGGTTGTAATTATCATGAAACAAAGCATCAATATAGTCTGGTTTAAACGCGACCTGCGAGTAGATGACCATGCCCCACTCAGTGTTGCCGCCGCTGAGGGTTTGCCCCTGCTACCGCTGTATGTGGTGGAGCCCAGTTATTGGCAGCAGCAGTTTGCCTCACGCAGGCACTGGCAGTTTATCTATGACTGCCTCAATGACCTGCGCCAAGAGACTGCGGCGCTGGGGCAGCCCCTGGTGGTAAGGCAGGGGGAGATTGGCGATGTGTTTGAGCAGCTTCAGCGGCAATACAGTATCCAGGGAATCTACGCCCATGAAGAATGCGGTAACCAATGGACCTATAACCGGGACAAGGCAGTTATACAGTGGTGCCGGGAACAAGCAGTGCCCCTATCTGAATTTCCTCACAATGCTGTGGTGCGACGATTAAAGAGCCGGGATCACTGGGCCCGACTGCGTACGGCCAGAATGGCGCAAGATTTAATACCCAGACCAGAATCTCTTATACCGGTGCAGGGTTGTGATCCTGGCGCTATACCAGCGCCTGATGATGCCATGTTTGGCGCACCGGTGCCTGGTACCGTGCAACAGGGCGGACGATTTGCTGCCCAGAGGGCTCTGCAGAGTTTCCTTCTATCCAGGTCCGTCAGATATATGCAGAGCATTTCAAAACCCGGTCTTGCCGATCAGTATTGTTCCCGCTTATCCGCCCATCTGACCTGGGGTTCTCTGTCAGTGCGTGAGACGGTGAAGACGGTGCAGAGTTACAGTCAGTCTCAGGGCGACAATCTGACGGCCAACCAAAAACGCAGCTTAGCCGCCTTTAGTTCTCGGCTGTCTTGGCGCTGCCACTTTATGCAGAAGCTGGAGGATCAGCCGGATATAGAGTTTAAATGCATGCACAGTGCCTATGAGGGCATACGCCCGCTGCCGGGGGATATGGCGCTTTACCATGCCTGGGCTGAGGGTCAAACTGGCTACCCGCTGGTGGATGCCTGCATGCGCAGTCTGATTCAGCGGGGCTGGATAACCTTTCGTATGCGCGCCATGCTAGTCTCCTTCGCCAGTTACCATCTGTGGCTGGACTGGCGACAAACCGGCTATCATTTGGCCCGGCTATTTACCGACTATGAGCCTGGCATCCACTACAGTCAGCTGCAGATGCAGTCCGGGGTCACAGGCATCAATGCCGTGCGTATATACAATCCCATAAAGCAGTCCCATGACCAGGATCCCGAGGGTCAATTTATCCGCCGCTGGGTTCCTGAACTGAGCTTGGTACCCAACAGCTGGATTCACGAGCCCTGGTTGATGAGCAAAGCTCTGCAAACTCAGGCACAATGCACTATCGGAACTCATTACCCCTCGCCCATAGTCGACCATGCCAGTGCCATAGGCGCCGCTAGACAAAAACTGAGTGCCGCGCGTAAACAGCAAGACTATGGCGCCGAGGCAGATCAGGTGTTTAAAAAGTTGGGTAGCCGCAACCGGCCTCGCAGAGCTAAGCCGGTGCAGACCAATAAGGCTCAGATGTCTTTGTTTCAATAGGTGCGATTGAGCGTCCCTGAGTTGGCCGGGCAATAGGTCTAGTTTAAATAAGAAATATCAGCATATTTTTGGCTGGCAATGTCAGCCCTAACAGGAGCAGTCTTGGAAATTATACTTTCGGCAATCGTGTTTTTTACTATTACCCTGCTGGTCTATGCGCGGGTGGGCTTCAATAATATCGGCAGCAGTTACAGCCTGTGGTTTCAGGAGGGGTACTGGGTTAATTACAATGTGGTGGAAGCCGTAGCCTGGATAGCAAAGGCGGCTGTGATACTGCCAGGTCTCGTGTGGCAGAAAGAAATATGGCAGTTGCATCTGGTCACCCTGTTTACCTCCGCCCTGTTGATCTGGGTGTCAGAGCGCAAACTACTGCCCACTATGGTTGCTTTCAATACATTATGGATTGGGCTTTCCACTGTGGTGATAGTGCGCAACCTACTCTAGGCCGGACCAGTCTCTAATTTTTTGATAGATTTTTGGGCGCTTGACCAAATAGCGGTCGATAAAGTTAAGCCTGTCCTGATAGATAAATTTGCCATTCACCTCCACAGAAATCTTTGGCTTGAATGCTCCGGCAGCATAGATATTTAGGAACCGAATTCTGTCGGAGACCTGAGTCAGGCTAATAAACGGCTTATTGGGATCTGGCATTATTAGCGCCCAACTGCCAACAACCTGATGGTCTACAGAGACTTCTCCTCCCCCTTTCATAGGTTCTTCGGTGAAGTCATACCAGGAGCGTACTTTTATCTGCTCGGTTTCGTAATCGATTGTCCATTCAT
>JBMZST010000159.1:0-4272 GCA_049623265.1 Porticoccaceae bacterium | reverse complement strand
CTCAGTGCATTGATCAAAGAGCGTAACAGTCTGGCCAGCACACTGATTGAACAGGCCTTTACCAATACCGATCTGCGTATTCGCGCCAATAAGCGGGTGACGCCCGCCTTTATCTATGCGGCACTGCTGTGGCCCTCGGTGCAGCATCTGGCCAAACAGTATCAGGGGCAGGGGAACTCCCCTGCCTATGCGCTCAACAAAGCGGCCGGGGAAGTAATTGCCCGCCAAGTGTCTATAACCGCTATACCGCGGCGCTTTACCATGCCCATGCGCGAGATTTGGGATCTGCAGTTACTGCTGCCGCGACGCGGTGGTCAGCGCGCCAAGCGCCTGTCAGAGCATCCGCGCTTTCGCGCCGCCTATGACTTTGTGCTGCTGCGAGAACAGTCGGGAGAAAACCTGGATGGCCTTGGCGACTGGTGGACCCAATATCAGGAAGTTGACGAAGAACAACAACAGCAAATGGCCAACGCCCAGAATCAGGGCGGCAAAAAGCGCCGACGACGCAAACCCAGAAAACCCAAGGCTGACTAATGGCGCTGGCTTATATAGGCCTGGGAAGTAACCTAAGTGATCTGGTAGACGGCCAGCATAGAGACTCAAAGTCTCAACTGCAGCTGGCCATGGATAGCCTGTCCGGGCACCCCCAGGTGCAGCTTCTCAAGCTCTCCAGCTTTTATCAGACCCCAGCCATAGGCCCAGGAGAGCAGCCAGATTATATTAATGCTGCAGCCATGCTGCAGACCGAACTGAGGCCACTGGCACTGCTGGACCTACTACAGTCCATCGAGAATCAGCAGGGTCGCGTGCGCACCGTCCGCTGGGGTGCCCGCACACTGGATCTGGATATACTGCTCTATGATCAGCTAATAGAGAATAGCTCGAGACTCAGCCTTCCGCACCCGAGAATGCACGAACGCGGTTTTGTTCTGGCTCCTCTTTGTGAAATAGCTGCCGACCTTCATCTGCCCAGCGGCGAAAATATCAGCGAGCTATTGGCAAACTGCTCCATGCAAGGTATCGTCAGATTATAGGGTCGCGAGGCCTGGCATTTTAGTTACTGGAGACCCATGTGCAACAGGCTACTTTCAACGACCTGGACATCGACCTAAAAACCGCCTCCATTCCAAAATACATTGCTATAGAAGGCCCCATTGGTATTGGTAAGACTACCCTAGCCAAGCGTCTGGCCGAGTCCTTTAACTATGAGACGCTGCTCGAAGAGGCTGAAGAAAATCCTTTTCTAGAGCGCTTCTACCAGGACCGTCGCAGCAACGCTTTGCCCACCCAGTTATTCTTTTTGTTCCAGCGCATGCGCAAACTTCAGGATCTGCGTCAGGGAGATATCTTTCAGCCGGTGCGAGTCTCTGATTTTCTTATCGAGAAGGACCCACTGTTTGCCCGCATCACCTTGGATGACAATGAGTACCACCTCTATCAGACTGTGTATGACAAAATTATCGAGGATTTGCCTAAACCAGATTTAGTGATCTACCTACAGGCGCCCACAGACACTCTGTATGAACGTGTGCAGATGCGTGGCAATGCGATCGAGCGCCCCATAGAACAGTCCTATCTGCAGCAACTCAATGATGCCTACACCAGTTTCTTTTATCACTACGATGACAGCCCTCTACTGATCGTCAACACTGAGGTGATCAACCTGGCTCAGGGCACCATGGACTACCAGAACCTGGTGAAATACATGCTGCAGATAAAGTCTGGTCGCCATTACTACAATCCCCACCCTATGCAGTCAGCGGGTTAGGCGGGCAAACTGCGACTTGTACTCATCGGCGAAACCCATTAACGTACCGACCCTGCGATCAGGTTGAGGTCTCTGTCACCCATGAAAACCACCACCATTAGCAATCTCAATGCGATGAAAGCCGCCGGCGACAAGTTTGCGGTGATCACTGCCTACGATTACACCTTTTCACGCCTAATCGAAACCGCGGGTATTGAAGTTACGCTTGTGGGCGATTCTCTGGGTAATGTTATTCAGGGACGTGACAGCACGATTCCTGTCACCATTGATGAAATGGCCTATCACACCGAAATCGTCAAGCGCGGTAACAGCCGCACTCTGCTGATGACCGATATGCCCTTTATGTCCTATGCCACAGAAAACCAGGCCATGGATAATGCCGCAGTGCTGATGCAAGCCGGCGCCCAGATGGTGAAACTAGAGGGCGGTGAATGGCTGGCAGAAACCGTTTATATGCTGACCGAGCGCGGTATTCCTGTCTGTGGTCATGTGGGTCTAACACCGCAGTCGGTGCACAAATTAGGGGGCTACCGGGTGCAGGGCAAAGAGGAAGATGCCGCTCAGCAGATGATTGATGAAGCCGTGATTCTTGAGGAGGCAGGGGCAGATTTGATTGTTGTGGAATGTGTACCCTCATCACTGGGCCGCAGTTTGTCAGAGGCGCTCAGCATTCCAGTTATTGGCATTGGCGCTGGTCCGGATACCGATGCTCAGGTGCTGGTGCTGCAAGATATGCTGGGCATCTCCCAGCGCCTGCCCAAGTTTTCCAAGAATTTCCTCGAAGAGAACGGCAGTATCCAAGAGGCCATTATCGCCTACGGTGATGCTGTTCGCAGCGGCACTTTTCCCGCACCCGAGCATAGCTTTAAATAACCAGCACAATAACAAGAGTGATACCAATCATGTCCGAAGCCAGTTCAGTTTATGAGTTCAGCGTACCCACCAGCACCGGTGACGAGCAATCGTTAAAAGCCTATGAGGGCAAGGTGCTTCTGATTGTTAATACCGCCAGCAAATGCGGCTTTACCCCCCAGTACGAGGGACTGCAACAATTGCACGACAACTATGCAGAACAGGGGCTGGAAATTATTGCTATGCCCTGCAATCAGTTCCGCGGTCAGGAGCCCGGTACTAATGCAGAAGTTCAGGAGTTCTGTCAGATGAACTACGGGCTCAGCTTCCCGGTGATGGGTAAAATAGAGGTCAATGGTCCCGGCCGACACCCCCTTTACAGCTACCTGACATCAAAAGCAGGTGGCTTGTTTAACGACAATATCAAGTGGAACTTCACCAAGTTTCTGGTCGATCGTCAGGGGCAGGTGGTAGACCGCTTCGCCACCATCACTAAACCCACTGATATTGCTAAATCCATAGAGAAGCTGCTTTAGCCCGCACAGAAGTATCTCAGCCGATAAGGGCGGGCCACTGTCCGCCCCGTGTAGCCAAGTAGTCAACCAAATTCTTGGGCCTATAGTTGGCGTCGGCCTGCCAGCGCTGTCTCACTGATTTATGAATTAACACCGGCCCCCTGCCATGATCAATGGGCCGGTGATAGGGCCGTTTTGAGCGGAAAATATGCTTCCTCGACTGGTGCACTGTTGCCGTAGCTACGGGCTTTAACGCCTTTGCCAAATGGGCTTCTAACTGCAGCCCCGCCGCTCTGGCCTCTTTGCGCAACCAGTCCAGGGGAATATCTGACAGCAGGCCGCCATCGGCATCTGCTGGATAGCTGCCACCGATATTGCTGTGCACACCGGCGAACCATACTTGCTGCAGACTCATATGCTCGCGCTCCTGCCAGATGGTGGGTTCAAAGTCAGAGCGCAACTCATCGATCGCCAGTGCGTGGCGGGCAATCAAAATATTGTCGCCCATTTTGGTATCGTAAAATTCATCTTGGCGATCCAACAACCCCAGAAACGAAAAGGGAATACCCAGCGCCCCCACAGTATCCCAGACACCCACAAACTGTATGCTGCGATTGGGGTGGGAATGGCTGGTTCTAAAAGCCTGTGACTTGGCACTATTGGGTGCATAGCTTGGACCAGGCTTTTTGTAATGGTCAAAGGCCTGCTGGATCAGACGGGCATCTGGACGCTTGAGGATACCACAGTTGTTTATCAGGCCACAGAGACTGCGCACCGTGTAGGAGCCTCGGCTAAAGCCAAACAGATAAATCTCATCCCCCGGCGCATAGTTCTGCACCAGGTAGCGATAGTTATCCATTATATTTTTACCTATGCCGCGACCGGTGGTACCAGCCACAGCGCCATCGTGATAGGAACCCAGTCCCCAGTCGTAAAACACCTGCTGGGCTATGCCATCGCTGGCGACGGGCTTTACAGCACGGGCCAGTTTAAGCACATTGGTGGGCTGATCTTCGGGGTCTTTCTCGGGACGGTTCCAAGTGCCATCGGCACAGATAACAATGCGTTTCATAACAGCTTCTTTGTCTGAGGTTAGGTCAGGGTGATGCCGTTGAAACTGCGGGGCCGCTATCAGCT
>JBMZST010000158.1:0-4275 GCA_049623265.1 Porticoccaceae bacterium | reverse complement strand
TTGGTATTGATCACATCCATCCACTCGTCATCCTTCATCCGCATCAAAATATTATCCTTGGTGATGCCCGCGTTATTGACCAAAATGGTCGGTGCACCAAACTCCTCAGCTATGGCCTTTAGAACCGAGTCTACTGAGCTGGCTTCAGCCACGTTTAGGACCATGCCTCGGCCAATGATATTGTTGTCCGCAAACCGCTGGCTGATCTTATCTGCACCAGCTTCAGTGGTCGCTGTGCCCACCACGGTAATACCAGAGCGGCCCAGTCCATCCGCGATGGCTGCCCCAATACCACGACTTGCTCCAGTGACCAGCGCCACCTTTTGTTCAACGGTCATACGTTACTCCTAGAATATATTAAAATGTGTTAAATGGAGGTTAATGCGTTATCCAGGCTGGCGACATCATCAGTTGAAAACGATTTAAGATCACGATCTATGCGCTTAGTCAGGCCATTGAGCACACGCCCAGGCCCACATTCAACAAAGTATTCAGCACCAGCAGCCTTGAGCGCCTGAACACAGTCCACCCAGAGCACGGGTTTATAAATCTGCTCAAGCATCAGCGACTTGATGCGCCCGGCATCGCTCTCAGAGGTAGCGGTAACATTGTGCACCACAGGAATAGAGGGGCTGGAGAATGCGGTGCTTTCAACAAGCGCCGCCAACTGCTCTGCCGCTGGTTGCATAAGTGAGGTATGGAATGGTGCACTGACCGGCAGCGCCATTGCTCTTTTGGCCCCCGCTTCTTTGCAAATTGCTATGGCCCTGTCCACCGCGGCGGCTGTGCCGGCAATAACCACCTGACCTGGAGCATTAAAATTAACCGCATCCACAACACCATCTTTCCGCGCGCTGTCACAAGCAGCGATGATTATATCGTCAGCCAGCCCCAAAATAGCGGCCATAGCTCCCTCACCCAGAGGCACCGCCTGCTGCATATAGGCGCCACGAGCCCGGACAATCTTGACCGCATCGGCAAACTCAACCGCCCCTGCACAGACCAGGGCTGACCATTCGCCGAGACTGTGGCCAGCCATCTGGGCTGGCGCCGGGCCACCCTTCTCATTCCACAGACGCCAGATAGCTACGCTGCTGGCCAATAGCATAGGCTGGGTGCGCTCGGTGAGATTAATCTCTTCCTGCTCACCCTGCTGGATCATCTGCCAAAGGTCATAATTAAGAGTATCTGAGGCTTCTTTGAAGGTAGCTTCGACGGTTGGATTGAACTCGGCCAGCTCAGCTAGCATGCCAATTTTTTGTGATCCCTGCCCGGGAAAAACAAAGGCTAAATTACTGTTTGTCATAGATCCTCTAGTGAGTTTTAGCGGTGTGATTAATATGCATCTTGCTCTCAAGTATAGGCGACAAAACCTGTGGCAGATTGTGTTTAGCGCCCTCAATAGCCACATCAAGCGCGCAGGCAAAGGCGATTTCATCCGCACCGCCATGGCTTTTTACGGTGACACCATTTAAACCTAACAAATAGGCACCGTTGTAACGGGAAGGGTCAAGTCTTGCTTTGAGCCTAACCATAGACCCTCCCAATAAAATCTCAGCTAGGCGGTTAAGCCAACTGCTGCGGAACAGGTCGGCGACCATACCACTGAGCATGCGTGCAACACCCTCGGTGGCCTTGAGGGCTACATTACCACTAAAGCCGTCACAGACTACCACCTCTGCATCCCCCTGAAATAAACCATCGCCCTCGACATAACCACAGTAGTTAACCAGAGGCTCTGCCTCCAAAAATTCAGCGGTCTTTTTAATGGTGCCGTTGCCTTTATTGGCCTCTGCGCCAACATTGAGCAGCCGCACTCTAGGCTTAGCTATGCCATCTAATTCCTGGGTGGTCAAGGACCCCAGTACAGCAAATTGGGTTAACTGAGCCGGTGAGCAATCAAGATTTGCCCCCAGATCAAGAATGTAGCAACGCCCCTGACTAGTTGGGAAGGTTGTACATATTGCTGGGCGGGATATCCCGGGTAAGGTTTTTAAGATTACCAGCCCCAGCGCCATTAATGCTCCGGTATGACCAGCGCTGATGCAGGCATCGGCAGCACCATTGGCTACCGCTTGCAGGGCAAGACCCATGGAGGAATCCTGTTTGCTGCGAATTGCCGCAGCGGGGCTGTCATCATCCGCTATCACTGTGTCGCTGTACTGAGTATCAATGCGGGCGCGCACCTCACGAACAGACTTATCAGACAGGGCTATATCTAACGCCCTCTGCTCACCAATTACTAACGCAGAGACACCTGGATGTTTGCGGAGCGACGTTACTAGCGCGGGCACTATTACGCGGGGCCCAAAGTCCCCGCCCATAGCGTCTACGGCAATTCTGAGCGAAGTTGCCAAGAGAGATCTATCAGTTAGTCGGCGTTGGTCTCGACAACTTTGCGACCACGGTAGAAACCGTCTGCAGTCACGTGATGACGCAGATGCTTCTCTCCGCTCACTGAATCTACAGATACAGTTGCAGCAGTCAACGCATCATGAGAGCGACGCATGCCTCGTTTAGATCGGGTTTTGCGACTTTTTTGAACAGCCATAGGAACTCCTAAGCGAAAATTAAGTGCAGCTGACTACTTCTTCAACTGCAGTAGCACATTAAATGGGTTGTCCAGTGCAACCTCATCACCAGTGGCCTCTACCTCTTCCATAAAGGTGTCTCCAGTACATTCACCCACTGGGTGGTAATTAACCAGAGGTAGCGCCAGTAAAATCTCATCCTCAAGCAACTCATTGAGGCTGGCCAGCTTATCTACCACAAGCCAGGGCTCATAGTTAGCCGCAACCCGGTTTATATGGTCTTCAGACCATATTACCTGAACCGCGAAATTGGCCTGTAGGTCCAGTCGGACCGGATCAAGACAGCGCTGACAGACCACCTCTACTGGCACCCTAGCCTGACCCTCGGCTATTTTGGCTCTGGACTCATCAAGGCCGAACTGAATCCTAGCCTCTAAGGGCCCACAAATCGCACTAACGGACGATTCCAGCCTAGTAAGATCAGCCGCGTTTACTGTGCCCTCAAGAAGGTTACCCTGAAGCGCCAGTTTTCGTGGATCGATTTGATTCGGCAGTGCCATAATATCGGTGGTACTCAGTTAGGCGCGCATGATAGGGTCAAGACTATGATCTGTCAAAGAAAAACTCGCAAAATTCCCTGTGGTCCCGTGCTGCCCGCTAGGGTTAAAAAAAGGTACCATAACCCGGTTAACTTTCAGCCCAGGCAAAGAGACGATTTATGAGCGATCTAATTCTGGCCTCCTCCTCCCCCTATCGCAAAATGCTTTTGCAGCGGCTGGATATTAACTTTAGTTGTCACGCTCCCAATATTGATGAGTCTCCCCAACCCAATGAGTCACCAGAGGCTCTTGCCCAACGACTGGCCATAGAAAAAGCGAGAACCATAGCGGAAAAGTTCCCCGGAGCCATAGTGATAGGCTCAGATCAGGTCGCCGAGCACCATGGCCAGGTGCTTGGCAAACCCGGTACTCACCAGTGTGCAACGCAGCAATTGCAAGCTCAGTCTGGCCAAACCGTGCTATTTCATAGTGGTCTGGCGCTGGTACAGCTACTCCCAGACGGCACTACAAAGCAGATTCAGTTAGTGGATACAACAGAGGTTAGTTTCAGACAGCTTAGTAACAACCAAATACAGCGCTACCTTGAGCGCGAGCAGCCCTATGATTGCGCTGGGAGTTTCAAAGCAGAAGGCCTGGGCATCAGTCTATTTAACGCCGTATCCAGTAAAGACCCCAGCTCGTTAATTGGCCTACCGTTAATAAGTCTGTGCTCAGAGCTGCAGAATTTTGGCGTGGATATTCTCTAAAATACCTATAATTTACTTTATATAAATTACGTAACCTATTGTTATTTATATATATTCTATGATATTTGAAAAATCATCCAGACAGGCAATAGGATCGTACTGCCGCAATCTAGCGCTGTCGTGAGCCCCATAGCTAACGGCAATGCGCGGCATATTCGCATTGAGCGCCATCTGCATATCAAACTCTGTATCACCCACCATAACGGCATTCTGGGGCATCACACCAGTCTCTCGGAGCAACTCCTCCAGCATCAAGGGATGGGGCTTAGATCGGGTTTCATCGGCACAGCGAGAGCCGTGAAAAAAGTCGGTAAGCTCTGTGGCCTGGAGCACTCGGTTCAATCCCGCACGACTCTTGCCGGTTGCAACTGCCAGCAGATGACCCGAATCCCGCAGTTGCTGCAAACTCGAGAGCACGCCGGGAAAAAACGCACAGGG
>JBMZST010000157.1:0-4316 GCA_049623265.1 Porticoccaceae bacterium | reverse complement strand
GCTGTACCTGCTTGGCTTTAGTGGCGAGATCGCCTACAACTTTGACAGCCGGCTAAATGCCCCAGAGACCAGCTGGTCCCCCTAGCGAGGAAATAAAAAAACATTGGGTCTGAGTTGGTGAAAGCTCGTTTCAGCAATTACAATACGCAGCTTTCCAACTAGCGGTAATATCCATGTCCATTCGCAAAAATCAGCTTGAGGCCAACAAGTTGCAGAAGCGCCTGCGGCGCAACGTAGGTAGTGCCATTGCTGATTATAATATGATCGAAGAGGGTGACCGCGTCATGGTCTGCCTGTCAGGTGGCAAAGACTCCTACGCTATGCTGGATATCCTGATGAGCTTGCAGAGAAATGCACCCATCACATTTGAGCTGATTGCTGTCAACCTTGACCAAAAGCAGCCGGGTTTTCCCGAGACTGTATTGCCTGCCTATCTGGATACCCTGGGCATTGAGTATCATATTCTCGAAAAAGATACCTACAGCATAGTGACCAGTAAGATTCCCGAGGGTAAAACCTATTGCAGCCTCTGCTCACGGCTGCGCAGAGGTACTCTTTACGGATTTGCTGAAGAAATCGGTGCCACCAAGGTAGCTTTGGGTCATCACCGCGACGATATTGTCGAGACGCTGTTTTTAAATATGTTCCATCAGGGCAAACTCAAGGCGATGCCGCCCAAGCTACTCTCCGATGATAAGAAAAATATGCTGATCCGACCTCTGGCCTACTGTCGTGAATCCGACCTGATTGCTCTGGCGGAGCTCAAGCAGTTTCCCATTATTCCCTGCAATCTCTGTGGCTCCCAGGATGGCTTGCAGCGCAATGCGGTCAAGGAGATGCTGGTGCAATGGGAGCGACAGTTCCCCGGTCGTATTGATACGATTTTTGGCGCTATTAAGAATGTATCGCCATCACAATTGGCCGATACTGAACTCTTCGATTTTAGCGGATTAGCGCTGGATCGAGACTCGGTGCCGGTGGACAATGATGAATTAGAGACTCATATACGCGCCATCAACTTATAACAATAAAAGGGTTAAACCCATGTCCCAGCTGTCTATTCCCACGATAATTGCGTTTCTGGTGTATGTCAGTATTGTGCTGAGCATAGGGTTTTATGCTTATGTGCGCACCAAGAGCGCTAGTGACTATTTCCTGGGCGGCCGTCAGCTGTCGCCAGCGGTTTCTGCTATCAGTGCCGGCGCCTCAGATATGAGCGGCTGGGTGCTGCTGGGGCTTCCTGGTTACGCCTATCTGGCTGGCCTGGAGGCTGCCTGGATTTCCATAGGTCTGGTGATTGGTGTGGCCGCCAACTGGCTGCTGATGGCTAAGCGCCTGCGACTATACAGCGCCCAGCTGGATGACGCGGTTACTTTGCCAGCCTATTTGCAGCGCAGATTTGCCGATGCTCGGCCCTGGCTTAAATCTATCGCCTCAATCAGTATTCTGCTGTTCTTTCTGTTTTACGTGGGGTCCGGGCTGATAGCTGGCGGCAAGTTGTTTAATGAGGTGTTTGGCTTTGATTATCAGTTGGCGGTGTTTGTCAGTGTCACGCTGATTCTGCTTTATACCCTATTCGGTGGGTTTCTGGCGGTGTCCTGGACCGATGTTTTTCAGGGCATTCTTATGCTGCTGGCGCTGGTGGCTGTACCTGTACTGGTAATTGGTCAGGCGGGAGGCACGGCGGAGTTTGCCACTCAAATCGATCAAAAGAACCCCGAGCTATTAAATATGTTTACCTCTGCAGAGGGCCAGGCCCTGGGTTGGATGACAATTATCAGCACCATGGGCTGGGGGCTGGGTTACTTTGGTCAGCCGCATATTTTGGCGCGATTCAAGGCGATACGGTCTGCTGAGGATACGGGCAGTGCTGCAGCGATCGGAGTTTCCTGGGCGCTGCTCTGCTATATGCTAGCTATACTGGTCGGGCTCAGCGGTGTGGCCTTTTTAGATCAACCGCTGGTGGACTCGGAGAAGGTATTTATTGCCCTGACCAGTCTTATTTTTCACCCTTTAGTGGCCGGTGTTCTGTTGGCGGCTATTTTGGCGGCCATTATGAGTACTGTTGATTCTCAGCTATTGGTTTGCTCAGCTTCCCTGGCTGAGGACCTCTATCCCCTGGCCACCAAGCAGCAACTGAGTGCGGAGAAGCGTCTGCAGGTCGGTCGTGTTGCTGTGGTGGTGTTGGCTCTGCTAGCTATGCTGCTGGCAATGAATCCTGAAAATAAGGTGCTGGATGTAGTGTCCTACGCCTGGGCAGGGCTGGGTGCGTCATTGGGCCCTGCGATTCTGGTCAGCCTGTATTGGCGTCGTATGACGGCGGCGGGTGCTCTGGCGGGTGTGATTACCGGGGGCGTCACCGTGATTCTGTGGTCCGGATTGGTTGGCGGGGTCTTTGATCTCTATGCTCTGGTCCCGGGCTTTGTCTTGGCCATTGTGGCCATTGTTGTCACCAGTCTGGCGACTCAGTCGAATCTAAACCCAATCGTGGTTGAGCAGTTCGACCAGATGCGCGCTGAGCTGTAACCCTGGTATCAGACAAATAGACGGCGGGTTCGCAGCTTGACTGTGATGGCCGTCAACATTATCTGAGCGCAGTTTTCCTATACTTCGGAGGTTTATTTCGAGGTAATAAGAGTCAGTGCACCGAGTCAAAATTCATCAGGGTGATATCACTAAGTTGGCTGTAGATGCCATTGTTTGCGCTGTCAACGATAGTGGCGAGGCCCGGGCGGCCTCTGCAGGCAGTTGTCAGGGAATGGGTCAGGTTAGCATCAGAGCGGCAGACCATCTTCCTGCCGCCTATGTGATACATACCCTGGGGCCTGTCTGGCGCGGCGGTGATCATCGAGAGGAGGAGCAATTGGCTTCCTGCTATGTCGAGGTGATGAATATTGCCAAACAACAAAACCTAAAGAGCATTGCCTTTCCCGTTATCAGTTGCGGGATATCAGGCTTTCCCACTCGCCGAGCAGTGAAAATTGCCGTGCGTGAAATCCATGCGGCACTGCGGCAAAATCCTCTGTTGGAGTCCGTTGTCTTCTGCTGTTTTGATCCAGTGACCACAGCATTGTTTCGCAATCAGGTGGGCAAATAATGGGTTTTCCACCAGCGAATGCAGATCGGCACTGACAGGTTGAGCAAAAACGCCGTCAGCATCAGCGTGTAGAACCCCTCTAGACTGACGATGCGGTGCTGTACATAGGCGATTTCCAGTACCACAAAGGCCAGCTCGGCTCTCCCTAACATTCCAAAGCCGATTAACAGGCTGGTAGGCTTTTCAAAACGGCCTATAAAACGTGCTGCCAGGCCGGCTGAGGCAATCTGACCAATAAACATACCGGCAAACAAAATCAAACTGTAGGGCAACACCTGTAAAAATAACGCCGCATCAAACAGTAATTTGCTGCCCAGGGTGACGAAAAACACCGGCCCTATCCAGGCAAAGGCAATATTATTGATCATCTGTTTAGCCTGGTTGTGGAAGTCAATATTTTGATCATGGTGATAATCAAAGTATTCCCGCTTAATAATTAGTCCCGCCATATAGGCGCCTATGGCGGGGTGAAACCCAAAGGCATCAGCCAGTAGACCCACCAAGAGTGCAATCAATAACAGGCTCAATATGCTGTATTCGCCATGGCCCATAGCCAGCATCAGGCGCAAGTTAAAGTGGCGTAGTATGGGCACCCGCGCAACCCAGCCCGCCTTCACGGGGAATAACCAGACGCCCATAAAAGAAACCAGTAGGAAGAAGCCAAGGGCTTTACTAGCGATCAGGAGTAGGCTGTGGGCAGAAAATGTTGCTTCTCCTACGGCGATAGGGATCAGAATCACCATCAGTGCCAGCGAGGCAATATTGTCCAGTACTGCGGACGTCATAATGCCGGTTGCGGCCGGTGTATGGCTCAGACCCTCGGTCTTGAGCGAAACCATGCTCAGCGACACCGTGGTCGAGGCCATAGCCAGACCGCACAGCAGGGCTATCTGTGGGTTCTCCCAAAAATAAAAAGTGGCACTGTAGGCAACGGCAAAAGGTGTCAGGGCACCAAATACTGCTATGCCCCAACTACGTTTAATACTTTTTACGAAATTGTTGGTATCTTCCTCAAACCCCAGGGCAAACATAATGGTGATAATGCCCAGCTCGGAAAAGTTGACAATAAATACTGGCATTTCGGTGGGCAGAATGCCCAAATTAACTAGGGTAGATCCCAAAAACAGGTACCAGAGCACGGGGGTGAGTCTGGTGCGATGGGCAATAAATGAAGCGACAAATACGCTGGTCCAAATAATGGCCAGAATGCTGAGATCAT
>JBMZST010000156.1:0-4320 GCA_049623265.1 Porticoccaceae bacterium | reverse complement strand
CGGGATTGGTGTGCGGATCATGCACCGGAGTTGACCTTTGTGTGTCCAGCGTTGCCGCCTTTTGCTGAGTCCGCAATGGGTATTCTGCGATCTCTAATCGAGAGACAGTTGCCAGAGCCGGTTTATCTGATAGGCAGCTCGATGGGAGGCTTTTTTGCTACCTGCCTGGCAGAGCAATACAATCTGCGCGCTGTGTTGATAAATCCGGCGGTAAGTCCGGGGCGTGGTCTACATAGCTGGCTGGGAGAAAACAGTAACTATCATACTGGCGAAACTTGGATTTTTGAGCCACGGCATATAGATCAGTACAGCGCATTGGACCCAGATGAAATTAGATATAAAAATAATTACAAAGTGCTGTTGCAGACTGGCGATGAGGTTTTAGATTATCGCGACGCGCAGCGCCGTTATCAGGGAGCTGATATAAGCATCGAACAGCAGGGAGATCACAGTTTTATAAATTACCATCAGCACCTGGAGAGCATTATCCAGTTTCTGATGTCCACCCCAGCAGCAAATAACCCAATTGATCCCGTGAGCAGATGAGCAATTACGAAGCAAAAGATATTGAAGTCCTGACAGGCCTGGACCCGGTGCGCAAGCGCCCGGGCATGTACACAGATACCAGCCGCCCCAACCATTTGGCCCAGGAGGTCATTGATAACAGTGTGGATGAGGCTCTCGCCGGTCACGCCAGCCGCATAGATGTCACATTACACAAAGATGGGTCTCTTTCGGTCTGCGACGACGGCCGCGGCATGCCCGTGGATATTCACCCCGAACAGGGGCTGCCCGGTGTCGAAGTTATTCTGTCCACCTTGCATGCGGGGGGCAAGTTCTCCAATGACAACTACCAGTTCTCCGGGGGGTTACATGGCGTAGGGGTGTCGGTGGTCAATGCACTGTCTACCAAACTGGATGTCATTGTTAAGCGCGGCGGCAAGGTTCACCAAATCCTGTTTGCTCAGGGTAACAAGACCTCAGATCTGCAGGTGATCGATAGCTGCGGCCAGCGCAACACAGGCACTGTTTTACGTTTTTGGCCAGACGCCTCCTACTTTGACTCAGTCAAATTTAGTGTCTCCAGACTGCGCCATGTGTTGCGTGCCAAGGCGGTGCTCTGCGGTGGGTTGACCATGAGCTTTCACGACGAGAATACCGGTGAGGGCGAGGAGTGGTTTTATGAAGACGGGTTAAAAGACTATCTGGCTGGTGCTCTACACGGCTGGGAGGTACTGCCTGCTGAGCCCTTTATCGGTAGCTTTGCCTCAGATAATGAGGCGGCCGACTGGGCTGTGCAATGGATGCCTGAGGGCGGTGAACTGGTGCAGGAGAGCTATGTCAATCTGATCCCTACGCCCCAGGGTGGCACCCATGTCAACGGTTTGCGCAGTGGTCTTCTGGATGCGATGCGCGAGTTCTGCGAGTTTCGCAACCTGCTGCCCCGCGGGGTCAAATTGAGCCCAGATGATATCTGGGATCGCTGTAGCTTTGTGCTGAGTTCAAAATTGGCAGATCCACAGTTTTCTGGTCAGACTAAAGACCGGCTATCGTCCCGCGAGGTGGCGGCCTTTGTGTCCGGCGTGGTCAAAGATGCCTTTAGCCTATGGCTCAACCAGCATACCGAAGAGGCAGAGAGGCTTGCCGAACTGTGTATTTTTAATGCCCAGCGTCGTATGCGAGCCAGTAAAAAAGTGGTGCGTAAAAAGATCACCCAGGGTCCGGCTCTACCGGGTAAGCTGGCCGACTGCTCTAGTGCAGAGCCCGAACAGTGTGAAATATTTTTGGTTGAGGGTGACTCGGCCGGCGGCTCTGCCAAGCAGGCGCGCAATCGCGAGCATCAGGCCATTATGCCCCTGCGCGGTAAAATTCTGAATACCTGGGAAGTGGACTCCCAGGAGATTCTTGCCTCTCAGGAAGTGCATGATATCTCCGTAGCGCTGGGTGTAGATCCAGCACTGGAGAACACCGACTCTCTGCGTTATCACAAGATCTGCATTCTCGCCGATGCCGACTCCGATGGCTTACATATTGCCACCCTGCTGTGCGCGCTGTTTGTGCGCCACTTCCGGCCACTGGTCAGTGCCGGCCATGTGTATGTAGCCATGCCGCCGCTGTTTAGAATCGATGTGGGCAAGGATGTGTACTATGCGCTGGACGATGCAGAGCGTCAGGGCATTTTGGATCGCATACAAGCCGAGGGTAAACGGGGCAAAGTCAATGTGCAGCGCTTTAAAGGCTTGGGTGAGATGAACCCATTGCAACTGCGCGAGACGACCATGGATCCGGATACCCGTCGATTGGTTCAGCTGACGCTGGAGCCCGGTGATGACACTAATACCATCTTGGATATGCTGCTGGCTAAAAAGCGTGCCTCTGATCGCCGTGAGTGGTTGGAGACCAAGGGAAATTTGGCTGATGCCGCTAATCTTTAAGCGAAACCCCATAGGCAAAAACCTAGTTAAGTCAACGAGAACACAGGAAAAACGATGAACGATATCGTCACCTTTAACGACCAGGGTCTTGAAAGCCGCCCTGTCAGCCACTATGCCGAGCAGGCCTACTTGGATTACTCCATGTATGTGATTCTCGATCGTGCACTGCCCCATATTGGCGACGGCCTCAAGCCAGTTCAGCGGCGTATTGTTTATGCCATGAGCGAGCTGGGTCTCAAGGCCAGTGCTAAATACAAAAAGTCAGCGCGCACCGTGGGCGATGTGATCGGTAAGTACCATCCCCATGGCGACAGTGCCGCCTACGAGGCTATGGTATTGATGGCACAGCCGTTCTCATATCGCTACCCCCTGGTCGATGGGCAGGGCAATTGGGGCTCGCCCGATGACCCCAAGTCGTTTGCGGCGATGCGCTACACCGAATCCAAGCTGTCGAACTATGCTGATGTGTTGCTCTCTGAATTGGGTCAGGGCACTGCGAACTGGCGCCCCAACTTCGATGCCACCATTGAAGAGCCAGAAATTTTGCCGGCTCGGGTACCCAATGTGCTGCTCAACGGCACCACAGGGATTGCAGTGGGCATGGCAACTGATATTCCGCCTCATAACCTCAATGAGGTAGTCAATGCCTGTCTGCATTTGCTCGACAGCCCTAAAGCCACTGTGCCTGAACTGATGGCATATATTAAGGCGCCGGACTTCCCCACAGATGCCGAAATTATTACGCCCCAGGCGGATATTTTGAACACCTATGAGACGGGCCGCGGCTCGGTCAAGATGCGCGCTATTTGGAATAAAGAAGACGGCGACATCATTGTGAGCGCGCTGCCATTCCAGGCCTCAGGCTCCAAAATCCTCGAACAAATTGCTGCGCAGATGCGCAATAAAAAGCTGCCGATGGTGGAAGATCTGCGGGATGAATCTGATCACGAAAACCCCACCAGGCTGGTTATTAGCCCCCGCTCAAACCGGGTGGATGTCAATGCTCTGATGGACCATCTGTTTGCCACCACAGACCTCGAGCGCAGCTACCGCATCAATATGAATATTATCGGTGTCGATGGTCGCCCTGCAGTCATGAACCTGCGTCGAATTCTCAAGGACTGGCTCAGCTTCCGTACCGATGTCACCCGACGTCGGTTGGATTACCGCTTGCAAAAGGTTGAGCGGCGCCTTCACCTGTTAGATGGCCTGTTGATTGCCTTTTTAAATATTGATGAAGTCATCCATATTATTCGCACAGAAGATGAACCCAAGGCGGCGCTGATCGAGCGCTTTGGACTCTCTGATACCCAGGCTGAATATATTCTGGACACCAAGTTACGTCAGTTAGCGCGTCTTGAAGAAGTGAAGATTCGCGCCGAGCAGGAAGAGCTGGCGCGAGAAAAAGCCGAACTGGAACTGCTGCTGGGTTCCGAGGCTCGCCTGAAAACACTGGTTAAAAAAGAGCTCAAAGCCACTGCGGAAGAATTTGGTGATGAGCGACGCTCACCCTTGACCGAGCGCGGCGAGGCGCAGGCCTTTAATGAAAAGGATTTGATGACTGCGGAGCCCATCACTGCCGTGCTGTCTGACAAAGGCTGGTTACGCGCCGCCAAGGGCCACGAGATCGATCCGGTGAGCCTGAACTACAAATCCGGTGATAAATTCCTTTCGGCGGCCAAAGGTAAAAGCAATCAAAATGTGTTCTTGCAGGACACCACCGGCCGTTACTACGCACTGCCGGGGCATACCTTGCCCTCGGCCCGAGGTCAGGGGGAGCCCGCAACGGGTCGACTGAAAATGCCGCCTGGGGCGTTGTTTACCGATGTGGTAATGGGTGCCGATGAGCAGAAAATTCTGATGGGCACAGATGCGGGTTACGGTT
>JBMZST010000155.1:0-4355 GCA_049623265.1 Porticoccaceae bacterium | reverse complement strand
GCGCAAAGGCCTTACTGCTCAGCGCCTTAAATTCTTCGCCGTCTTTGACCAGCATGTAGACCGCAAGCCCCAGTTCCTCAGCCAGCGCCAAGCCCTGCTCTTCACCCAGCACCATCAGTGCAGTAGCCCAGGCATCAGCCTCGGCGCACGTGTCACCCACCACGGTTACCGAGGCTAGATTATGGCGGATTGGCTTGCCGGTACGGGGATCTATGGTATGGGAGTAACGCACCCCGTCCTGCTCAAAATAGTTGCGGTAGTCACCAGAGGTGGCAATAGCCACATCATGGGCACTTATTACACGCTGCACCTGAGGAATAACCGCTGGCATCTCAACAGCGATACGCCAGGGCTGACCCTGGGGGTTGTAACCGCCTAGACGCATCTCTCCCCCCACCTCCACCAGGTAGTCCGGCAGTGCCAGCATCTCCAGTAAATCTGCGACCTGGTCCACCGCATAGCCTTTGGCTACGGCTGACAGATCCAAGCGTATCGGGGCAGCCTTGCTAATCATCTGCATATCTATACTGAGGTGCTGATAGCCCACTGACTGCAACGCCCCAACAATTTGTTCGTCCGAGGGAACCACATCCTCTGTAGGTACAGGGCCGAAGCCCCAGAGGTCAACCAATGGCCCTACCGTGGGATCAAAAGCACCTGAGCTTTGTTCCCAGATGAGCTTACTGACATCCAATACATCGGCAAACTCTGGGCTAATCATTTGCGGTTCAGCCACAGGCTGGGCATTAAAATGGCTAATCTCGGAATCGGTTTTGTAGGTCGACATGGATTGGTCGACGACATCTAAAGCAGCTTCGATACGCTGGGCCAGGTCCGCGGGCGCAGGCTGATCTGCTACCACCGTGATATTGTAGCTGGTCCCCATTTTGGTCCCGGATATTTTGATAATTTCCGGCGCAGAGTCGCATCCCGTCAGCCCAGCAACGGTTGCCAGAAGCAGCGTAGAAAGCAAAAACGAGGCTCTGTGTAAAGGCCCCGTTATCGCATTGTCTTTATGGTTAACCGCCGAAGTCATCGAGGAAAATATTCTCCTGCTCCACACCCAGGTCTACCAGTAGTTTGACCACTGCCGCGTTCATCATGGGCGGCCCACACATATAGAACTCACAGTCCTCTGGCGCTTCATGGTCCTTGAGGTACTGTTCGTAGAGGACATTGTGAATAAAGCCAGTAAGACCATCCCAATTATCTTCTGGCTGAGGATCTGACAGAGCCAAATGCCACTCGAAGTTATCATTCTCAGCAGCCAGCATATCGTACTCGTCATCGTAGAAGCACTCGCGCAGCGAACGGGCGCCGTACCAGAAGCTAATCTTACGATCTGACTTGATGCGCTTGAGCTGGTCAAAGATGTGGGAACGCATAGGCGCCATACCAGCACCACCACCAATAAATACCATTTCATTGTCGGTGTCCTTGGCAAAGAACTCGCCAAAGGGTCCGTACACTGGAATTTTATCGCCGGGCTTTAGGTTGAACACATAAGACGACATCTGCCCTGGTGGGATACCAGTGGATCCAGGAGGTGGCGTAGCAATGCGAATATTAAACTTAACCACGCCCTTCTCGTCGGGGTAGTTAGCCATGGAGTAGGCGCGAATCACTGTTTCATCAACGATGGATTCATGCTTAAAGAAATCAAAGCGCTCCCAGTCACCACGGTACTCTTCTTCAATATCGAAATCTGAGTACTTGATATGGTGAGGAGGACATTCCAACTGCACATAGCCGCCGGCACGGAAGTTAACATCTTCGCCCTCGGGCAGTTTCAGAGTCAGTTCCTTAATAAAAGTAGCCACATTGGGATTGGATTCAACCTCACATTCCCAGCGCTTAACGCCAAACACCTCTTCAGGGACCTGCACATGCATATCCTGCTTAACCGGTGCCTGACAGGACAGACGCCAGCCCTCTGAGGCCTCACGGCGGTTGAAGTGGCTCTCTTCGGTGGGCAGCATAGAACCGCCGCCTTCGGTAATAATACACTTGCACTGGGCACAGCTACCGCCACCACCACAGGCCGAAGGAAGGAACAGGCCCGCATTGGACAATGTCTGCAACAGCTTGTCGCCAGCAGGCACAGTGATGGTTTTCTCACCATTGATGACAATATTCACATCACCAGAGGACACCAGCTTGCTGCGGGCGGCCAAAATAAACGCCACCAGCGCCAGAATCACTGTGGTAAACATGCCTACGCCAAGAATAATTTCAGTGTTCATACTCTGTTATTTCTCCGTTATTACAGGTCTATTTGACAGGCGCCTCTGCGGGCCCCGACTTAGATATCAATACCGCCGAAGGACATAAAGCCCAGGGATATCAGACCCACGGTGATAAATACGATACCCAGACCCTGCAGGCCTTCTGGAATATCACTATATTTTAACTTTTCACGAATTCCCGCCAGTACCGCAATAGCCAGTGCCCAAGAGGTACCAGACCCCAGGCCATAAACCACGGATTCAGCAAGATTAAATCCGCGCTCTGCCATCAGCAGAGAGCCACCTAAAATCGCACAGTTCACAGTGATCAGAGGCAGAAAAACACCCAGCGCGCTATAGAGCGCCGGCACATATTTGTCCAACACCATTTCCAAAATCTGCACCATGGCGGCAATAACCCCAATAAAGCACAGATACATCAGGAAGCTCAGGTCCACATCGGGCAGACCGGCCCAGGCCAGTGCACCATCGGCCAGCAGGTAGTTCAGCAACAGATTGTTAACCGGCACAGTAATCGTCTGCACAACAATCACAGCAATACCCAGACCTATGGCGGCATCGATCTTCTTAGACAGGGCCAGGAAGGTACACATGCCCAAGAACATACTCAGGGCAATATTATCGATAAAGATCGAGCGAACCAGAATACTCAGATAATGTTCCATTAGGCCACCTCGCTCGGACGACTGTTGGCAGTGATTTTAAAGTCTGGCTGTTCCACCTGCTTTTTATCGTAGATACGGATCACCCAGATCAACAAACCGATCAAGAAGAACGCGCTGGGTGCCATTAACATCATACCGTTAGCCACATACCAGCCACCGTCAGTAGTCAGGCTAAGGACTTCGTAGCCCCACAGCTTGCCCGCACCGAAGAGTTCGCGGAAAAATGCCACCACCATCAATACCATGCTATAGCCCAGACCATTGCCTATACCGTCGTAAAAGCTCGCCATAGGTGGATTTTTCATAGCAAAGGCTTCGGCGCGACCCATCACAATACAGTTGGTGATAATCAGCCCCACAAATACGGAGAGTTGCTTACTGATATCGTAGGCCACAGCTTTAAGTACCTGATCCACCACAATTACCAGAGAGGCAATAATAGTCATCTGTACAATAATTCGGATACTGCTGGGAATATGGTTGCGAATAATGGAGACAAACAGGTTGGCAAAGGCCGCTACCGTTGTCAGTGCAAGGCACATAACAAAGGCAACTTTCATGCTTGAGGTTACCGCCAGGGCAGAACAGATACCCAGAATCTGCAGTGCCACCGGATTATTGGCAACAATAGGCTCCAATAAAGTGTCTTTTACTTTGGACATGGCTTAGGCCTCCCCTGTTTTCAAGTGATTGATCAGTGGTCTGAACCCCTGATCACCCAGCCAGTAGCGCACGAGATTATCCACGCCTCTGGTAGTCAACGTAGCCCCGGCCAAACCATCGATCTGCGATTCAGAGCCTGGGCGGGTCAAATCCGCCTTGCCTTTCAGCACGGTGATAGTCAGCTCACCCTGGTTAAAGGCCTGCTTGCCCACCCAGCTGGCTTTCCACTTGGGATTATCGATCTCGCCACCCAAACCAGGGGTCTCGGTATGCTCGTAGAAACCAATGCCAGCAACGGTCTCCAGATCAGCTTCCAGCGCCAAGAATCCATAGAGGGTTGACCAGAGGCCATAGCCTTTGATCGGCAGAATAATTTTCTCAATTCCCTGCTCACTCTCAACCATATAAACCGTGGCATAGTTGGCGCGACGCTTGATCTTGGCTGGATCTTGCTTGGGGTCCAGTGCTATAGAGAGTGCAGGATCTTTAGAAGCCTTGCGCTGATCATAGGTCGCGGCATCGACCGCGTCGGTAAAGCGCCCAGTTTCCAGGTCTACCACACGGGTGCTGATCTGCTCGAACTGAGTCTCAATAGACACACCCTCTTGCAGCAGTCCGGCGGACGCCAGAATATTGGCTTTTAGGTCCAGCAGCTTGTTAACTTCCTGAGTAGGTCGCAAAACAACCGCGGCACTAGACACCACCACGGCGCAGACCACACAGAGAGCCAGTGCTACACCAAATGTTTTAGAAATACTGTCATTACCCACGAGCCAGTCTC
>JBMZST010000154.1:0-4355 GCA_049623265.1 Porticoccaceae bacterium | reverse complement strand
AGTTCGCCACCGTTGTAGACTTTGGCCAGACCAATATGAGCACCTAAACCAGATACGGCCAGAGTGCTAGCCGCTTCATCATGTACATAGGTTGCAGCATTAGAACCGTCGTGAGGAGCTACCAGAGCGCCACAGCTTTCGCCGTCGTTACCCTGCCAAGCTTCAATCCAGCTCTGATCGCCCATTACGTTAGCGAAGCTGCCATCGGCACCGAAGCGATAGATATCGTCGAACAGACAGGCACGCTCGGTAACCGTAGCTTCACCACTGGCCCACCAGCTAGTGTCGCCCTTAGCAGGACCTACACCCAGAGCACCAGCTTCAGGAGCCAATTTCCAGTCACCAGCAATACCTTCGTCCTCACCCTCTTCAGGGCAACCGGCGGCACAGTAAGTCACGGTGGACTCATCCGTTGTGGTGGTGACATCAACACCAGCCTGACCACTCACGTCAGTGAAAGAAATGGTAAAGGTGACCACGCCGTCTTCATCGCCTTCTACCATGGTGCGTTCAGCAGACCAGGAAGAGTGCTGACCAGCTACAGTTACCTGGGTGCCGCCAATAACAACAGTTGGCTTCATCAGCGATTCACTGGCGGTGAACTCCAGCTTAACAGTATCTCCAAGCTCCACTTCATCGCTGGAGTTAAAGCCATTGGCAATAGTTACCTCGGTCAGGGTCGGCGCAACACCGTCTGGACCTGGCTCAGGTGAGATATCAGTCTTTTTGTCACTGCCACCACAGGCCGAGAGGATTAAAGAAAATGAAAGTGCAACAATTGCACCGAGATGATTGGTTTGCAACAGACCCTTTAACCAGCCTGACATACCAACGGTTGTTTGCTGACGCATAACTCCCCCTAAAATGAGTTTTTATAATTCAACTTAATTATAGAAATCAAAACAATTTCAACCATAGATTCTCTGCGCCTTCAGCGCTGATCACCATACCAATACGTTGAATAGGGATATATATGCGGTGAATCGGCTACCGCTGAGGCCAACGGAGGAAAAGCCCGATTAAATGGGCCTAATTTGACTTGCTGCCACCCAAACAATTGGGCGAATCTGGCGCTCCGTCGGCAGTTTCAGACCATTCAGAAACCGTATAGGTATGCAGGGCCAGCGCGTGAACTGGACCCGCCAGCTGCTCGGCCAGCAGCTGATAGATCATCTGGTGCCGCTGCACTAGCCTCAGACCGAGAAATTGGTCAGTAACCAGCACCAGCTTAAAGTGACTCTCTGAACCGGGCGGCACAGAGTGCATATGGCTTTCGTTAGTGAGCTGCAGTAACTCAGGCTGAAACTGCCCCTGTACAGAGTCAGCTATGCTCTGCTCCACAGGGCCCATATTACATGCCGCTCACAAGATTAATCATAACGCCCGCGGCCACCGCAGAACCAATAACACCGGCCACATTGGGACCCATGGCATGCATAAGCAGGAAGTTGTGGGGATTTGACTCAAGCCCCACCTTGTTGGCCACCCGGGCCGCCATGGGCACAGCGGAAACTCCAGCGGCGCCAATCAGAGGATTGACCTTGTGGGTTGCCACTGTATTCATTAACTTGGCCATCAACACACCTGAGGCAGTGCCTATGCAAAACGCCACGGCACCCAGGCCCAAAATACCCATGGTCTCAGGATTGAGAAATTTCTCGGCACTCATTTTAGAGCCCACGCCCAGGCCAAGGAAAATCGTGACAATATTGATCAATGCATTCTGAGTGGTATCACTTAAACGATTGACCACACCACATTCCTTCATTAGGTTGCCGAAACAAAACATACCTAGCAGTGGCGCTGCATCTGGCAGCAACATGGCCACCAAAACTAGCAATGTCAGCGGGAAAACTATGCGCTCTGCCTTGGTCACAGGGCGCAGCTGCTCCATCTTAATTTCGCGCTCAGCCGGCGTAGTTAGGGCACGCATAATAGGTGGCTGAATAATAGGTACCAGCGCCATATAAGAGTAGGCAGCTACGGCGATTGCGCCCAGCAAGTCTGGAGCCAGTTTGCTAGTGACAAAAATTGCTGTGGGCCCATCCGCGCCACCAATAATACCAATGGAGGCCGCGTCGCGAATACTAAAGTCAAGGATACCCCAGTGGCTAAGAGCTACAGCGCCAAGCACAGTGGTAAAAATGCCGACCTGGGCCGCAGCACCCAACAGTAGCGTTTTCGGATTAGCCAACAATGGCCCAAAGTCGGTCATAGCGCCCACACCCATAAAAATAACCAGGGGGAAGAGACCGGTTGCGATGCCTGCGTTATAAATGTAATACAGCAGACCACCAGGGCTCTCCATATTGCCCATAGCATCATAGATTGGCGCCGCATCAAACCCAGCACCAGGGATATTGGCCAAAATGGTACCAAAACCAATCGGGACCAATAACAGGGGCTCAAAGCCTTTATTAACCGCCAGAAATAGCAGCGTTAAACCCACTACCATCATCACTAGCTGACCAAGTTGTAACTGAGCCATGCCTGAACTGGCCCAGAGACTGATTAGATTTTCCATAGTTCGGGGCTCCTTAGGCCAGAGTCACCAGTACATCACCCACGGCACAGCTATCACCGCCCTGCACCCTGACCTCAACAATATTGCCCGCGGCCGGCGCACTCACCGAGGTCTCCATCTTCATGGCTTCGAGTATCACTATGGTTTCACCCTCAGCAACTGCCTGCCCTGGGCTAACCAATACCTTAACCACGGTGCCCGCCAGCGGCGCAGGCACCGGTGAGCCACCGGTTGCAGCTACGGGAGCGGTGGATGGGGTCGCTGCAGCCGTGGCACCAACGCCCGCAATGGCACTGACATCACCGCCATTGGCTACGGTTACAGTGTAAGACTTGCCCTCTACCTCAACGGTATAAATCTCTTCGCCCGCTTCATTGGTTTGCACTGGGGCCCCTGTCGTGGGTGCCGGCTCAAAGGCCGCTGGGTTATCTTTGTTTTGCAGGAACTTAAGCCCAACCTGAGGGAACAGCGCGTAGGTCAGCACATCATCAATCTGCCCCTCGCCTTCACACAGCTGGAAGCCGTGCTCAGCCGATAGCCCTTCCAATTCTGCGGTGAGGGTTTCAAGTTCTGGGTCAAGATTATCGGCGGGCCTGCAGGTGATGGCCTGCTCACCCTCATCCAATACTCGCGCCTGCAGCTCAGGATTCACCGGCGCTGGTGCAGCGCCATATTCGCCGCGCAGTACGCCAGCGGTCTCTTTTGAGATGGATTTATAGCGTTCACCGGTCAGTACATTGAGTACTGCCTGGGTACCTACAATCTGGGATGTCGGGGTCACCAGGGGGATAAAGCCCAGATCTTCACGCACGCGCGGTATCTCTGCCAGTACGTCATCCAAGCGGTCGCCAGCGCCCTGCTCACGCAGCTGTGACTCCATATTGGTCAACATGCCACCGGGAACCTGAGCAACCAGAATACGCGAGTCGACGCCGCGCAGAGAGCCTTCAAATGCACTGTACTTTTTACGTACTTCCCTAAAGTAAGCGGCAATTTCCTCTAACTTATCTATTTTGAGCCCTGTATCGCGGTCTGACCCCTGGAAGATAGAGACCACCGACTCCGTCGCTGAATGACCATAGGTCATGGACATTGACGAAATCGCGGTGTCCACATTATCTATACCGGCTTCCACACATTTAGTGATGGTGGTCGTCGACAGACCAGTGGTGGCGTGGGCATGAAGTTGCAGCGGTATGGACACAGCCTTTTTAAGCTTGGACACCAGCTCGTAGCCCACATAGGGCGTCAACAGGCCTGCCATATCTTTGATGCAGATGGAATCTGCGCCCGCATCTTCAATCTTTCGCGCCTGATCTACCCATAGATCGATGGTATGCACCGGACTTACGGTGTAAGAAATAGTACCTTGCGCATGCTTGCCCACCTGCTTGACAGCGCGCAGCGCAGTCTCGAGATTGCGCATATCATTCATCGCGTCAAATACGCGGAACACATCAATGCCATTAATCGCCGCACGCTCAACAAACTTCTCTACTACATCATCGGCGTAGTGGCGGTATCCGAGAATATTTTGCCCGCGAAACAGCATTTGCTGAGGCGTATTGGGCATAGCCTTTTTAATTTCTCGTATGCGATCCCAGGGGTCTTCGCCCAGGTATCGGATACAGGCATCGAAGGTTGCACCGCCCCAGGATTCCATTGACCAATAACCAATCTGATCCAGCTTTTCAGCGATCGGCAACATATCGTCAATACGCATTCTGGTGGCGAACAATGATTGATGGGCGTCGCGAAGAACAACTTCGGTTATTCCGAGCGCAGGCGTGTTAGAGGGCATAATGATGTCCGTTTAGTTGGTAATATTACG
>JBMZST010000153.1:0-4432 GCA_049623265.1 Porticoccaceae bacterium | reverse complement strand
CCAAATTGCCATAGCGGCGTGGCGAATTCTGCGGCTTTGCTTAGCACCGCCGTGCCATCTGCTCCGTGTATATTCCACCAATTATTTTTATCGGTCACATAGTAGAGCTGGTTATCCGGTGACCAGCTGGGCTGAAAGATTGCCTGATCATTGTCTTCTCCAGCTACCAAAACAGCTTCGGATAACCCCTGGGCGCTCAGTTGGGCTTGCCACAGCTGAGTGCTGTCCCAGGGCATATTGGGATGCTGCCATTGTATCCAACACAGCTGCTGTCCATCTGGGCTTATACGCGGGTAGGCATAAAAATCTGCGCCGCTTACCAATTGGCTCACTTCGCCGCTATCAATATCAATGGCAGCGATGAAATTTTCTGGCTCACGGTCTTTATGATGTTGTTCACCTACGGCAATCAATTGTCGCTTAGCCGTATCGATCACCAGATCGGCAAAGCGCAGCCCTGGGCTGGTGATGGCTTTGGGGTCCGTATCAGCTCTTAGATCAAGTTGGTAAATACACTGGTCTGTGGCATTGACAAAATAGAGGTTGGTCTGGTCTACCGCATAGGCCATGCCACCATATTCATGGACTTTGCTGTGGTGGCTGTAGGGCGCTGGCAGCAGATCGCGGATTTGCCCCGTACCATCGCGGCACATAATCACACTGCGGCCGGCATCCCAGGGGCGGCCTTCAACCCAATACAAATTGTCGCCCCAGGACTGGATAAAGTTAAGGCTGGGGGCCGCCTTGGTAATAAGCTCTGCGCTGACCACCGAGGGCCAGTTGCCATAGGCCTGAATTGTTTTTGTCATTCTATCCACCGGCTAATTTAACGTTGTGGCCGAGTTTTTCCAGTTCGGCTTTAAGCTTGTCGCGATGATCGCCCTGAATTTCAATCACGCCCTCTTTTACCGTGCCGCCGGTGGAGCATTTTTGTTTCAGCTTTTTCGCCATGGTCTTTAAGTCGGCATCACTCAGGTCAAAGCCACTGATCGTGGTGACCCCTTTGCCTTTGCGACCACTGGTTTCGCGTCGGATACGCAAAATGCCGTCGCCATCATAGGTCCGGCTGGTAGGTTCGGTTTCTTTAATGCGGCCGGTCTCGGTGGAGTAGACCAGTCTGGATTCTTTTTTACTCATAATACTGTCTGTCAATTCTCTAAAAGCAGTTTACCTATATGCTGGTTGGTTTCCATAAGAGCATGGCCCTTGCTGGCTTCGGCAAGAGGAAAGCGGTTGTGGATAATCGGCTTAAACTTGCCCTTAGCGATTAATGGCCAGACATGCTGTTTAACACCGGCGGCAATACGCGCTTTATTTTCCAGCGGCTGGGCGCGCAATGTGGAGCCAGTGAGCACCAGCTGTTTCAGCATAAGAGGCAGCAGATCCACCTCCACCTTGGAGCCGCGCAAAAAGGCAATATTGACAATTCTTGCCCTGGGGGCACAGGCGGTAAAGTTCTGCTGCACATAGTCGCCACCTACCATATCCAGTACTACATTAACGCCGCTACCGGTGAGTTCTTTGCAGATTGCTACAAAGTCCTGTTCGTTGTAGTTAATCGCTTTGGCTGCCCCCAGCTCTTCACAGACGGCACATTTTTTATCGCTGCCCGCTGTGGCTATCACATTGACACCCAGAGCGCTGGCCATCTGAATGGCGGTGGTGCCTATACCACTGGAGCCCCCGTGCACCAGCAGCCATTCTCCAGCCTGTAATTCAGCGCGCTCAAACAGGTTGTGCCAAACGGTAAAGCAGGTTTCTGGTAGGGCGGCCGCATCCTTAAGGGCAAGCCCCTCTGGCACAGGCAGGCACAGCGATTCTTCCGCCACGGCATATTCGGCATAGCCTCCACCGGCCAGTAGAGCACAGACTTGATCGCCAATAGCCCAGCGAGTCACCCCCTCACCGGTCGCCACTACCGTTCCTGAGACCTCCAGGCCCGGGATATCCGACTCCCCTGGAGGCGGTGGATAGAAACCCAGGCGCTGGAATACATCTGGGCGATTGATGCCAGCGGCAGCTACCTGGATTAATACCTGCTTGGCGCCGGGTTCTGGCGCTGGCCTAGATGTGGCTTGCAGGACCTCTGGCCCTCCGGGCTGGGTGATTTCAATGCTGACCTGGTTCATAAGGTTTACTCAGTGCTCAAAGCCGGAAGTTTAGCCTTTTCTCTGGTGCATCTACAGTGGTCATTGAGTTGAGGTTTGTTTGCTATAGGCTTTGAGGCTTGCCCAAAGACGCCCATCTATGACGGCTAATCCCAAACCAATAATTGCCATACCCACAAAGTATCGGCCATGAAGCTGTTCATCCAGCACCAGCCAGCTTAAAAAGTTGGCGGTGACTGGCACCAAAAAAGTAACTAGAACCACATTGGTGGCGCCCGAGGATTCAAGAATGCGGAAAAATAAGATATAAGCCAGCGCTGTTGAGAATACAGCCAGGCCGAGAATTGATAACCACACAGGGGCACTTGGTGTGGCTAGCTCATAGGGGCGTTCAATCATCATTGCCAGAGGGAACAGAATCAGCGTGGAGGCGGTTACTTGTCCAGCAGCGGTATGAAAAGGACTGATGCCCATAGCTTTAAAGCGCCGACCAAAAACAGTGGCGCAACCATAGGACAGTGCTGCGCCAATAATAGCCAGCTGGGCCAGGGTGCTTTTATCCATATCAAAACCCAGCTCCAGTAGAGCCGAGGGGCCGATCAACACAATGACGCCGGTAAGGCCAGCTATCACCCCGATGATTTTTTGTGCCGTCATATGCTCATCGGCCAAAAAGAGCCCGGCGATTAAAATGGTAAACAGCGGTGTTGCTGCATTGATAATGGACGCCAGGCCGGCCCCTATATGGGTCTGCCCCCAGACAATCAGTGAAAAGGGGATAGCATTACTCACCAGACCCATCAGGGCAAAAGCCCGCCATACGGCAATGGATCTGGGTACTTTATAACCAGAAAATACAGCGATGGCCCAGAGTGTAACTGCCGCAAGCCCCACTCTAAGAAACACTATGGTGAGCGGTGGCAACTCCGCTACTGCTACGCCGATAAAAAAGAAAGACCCTCCCCATAGAAAGGACAGCAACAGTAACATTGCCCAGTCTTTGGCGGTCATACGTTGATTGATCATCCTGAGCCCTTGATTGGGTTCTGTTTTTATTATTGGGCTCTGGTGGCTAGAACCTTTAATCCCAACAGTAACATGGCTCCACCAGCCAGCCTATCAATCCAGTGGCCAAGGCGCTGGAACCTACGGGTTACCAAGGGGTTTGATAACAGTAGCGTCAACAATGAAAACCAGGCCAGTTGCAGGATCATCATCCAAATACCGTAGATCAGCAGATGTTGAGATGGAGTATCCTGGGATAGAACCACGGTAAATAATGAGACAAAGTAGATAGGTGCCTTTGGATTTAGGGCATTGCACAGGAACCCCATAGCAATAGTCTTTGCCGCCGGGTTATCCATTGCTTCTTTGCCAGTATTTAGTGACTTAGGGTCTACCTCTCTGGCTTTAGATCTTAGCCCGGAAACACCCAGATAAATTAAGTAGCTACCGCCCAGTACTTTGACCGCCCATAGCGCTGAGGTAGAGCTCGCAATCAGGGCGGCCAAGCCAAATGCGGAATAGAGGATATGCACGGAGAGACCCAGAGCAATACCCAGGCTGCACAGCAAACCCGCGCGTCTGCCGTTAGATAGCGTCTGTTGTGATACCAGCACAAAATCTGGGCCCGGTGATGCGGCGGCCAGTAAATGTACTGAAGTAATAATAATTAAACCCTGAATAAGTTCCATACTGTGCTCTAACCTATGCTCAAAACGTGCCCTGATCAGCTACTGAGATGCATCATAGTCAATTGCATGAAACCTGCCTACAATAACCTGATTGAATCACTGAGGGATAGTTGTGATGGTAGAGTTATCTGTGCGTGAAAAAATCTATAAGATAATCTTTGGCACTGATACGCCCGCTGGGCAGTACTTTGATATTGCCCTGATCTATCTGATCTTACTCAGTGTGTTGGCTATTATTCTCGACTCTATCGAAACGGTAAATAGTCAGTACGGGATATGGTTGTTCCGTCTGGAGTGGTTTTTTACGCTACTGTTTTCTGTGGAATATCTGGCGCGTATCTATTCCTCACCAAAACCCCTGCGCTATATTTTTAGCTTCTATGGTCTGGTGGATCTGGTGTCTATCCTGCCCACTTATCTGGCGTTGCTATTCCCTGGGGCCAATTACTGGCTGGTGATCCGCCTATTGCGGGTGCTGCGTGTGTTTCGGGTGCTCAAACTGGTGCGCTACCTCTCGGAGGCGAATATTCTTCTGCGCTCCATGTACGCCGCAAGGCGCAAGGTATTTGTGTTTTTTACCGTAGTGCTGGTGCTCAGTGTGATCTTTGGCAGCCTGATGTTTTTTGTTGA
>JBMZST010000152.1:0-4492 GCA_049623265.1 Porticoccaceae bacterium | reverse complement strand
TAGTCAATGAAGCCAATTACTCGACTTACCCAAGCACTGCTGTGGTCACTACTGTTAACTGGCTGCAGTATGTTTGGTGGTGACGAAGATGATGCCGCTATCGAACCTGCGGAACTGGTTAAATTTCAGGCCGAGGTTGAAATTGAGCGGCAGTGGACTGTCAAGATAGGTTCCGGGACCAGAGAGTACTGGGCAGGCCTAAAGCCCGCAGCTAGTCGCAGTGCTATCTTTGCCGCGGGCAGCGAAGGCAATATTCTGGCGGTCGACAAGGATACTGGCGAGCGAATCTGGGCTACTGATCTGGCAGTGGTAATTTCCGGTGGTGTAGGCTATGGCTCTGGTATGGTGATGGTTGGCACTATTGAGGGAACAGTCTACGCTCTGGATGAGGATACTGGCTCAACGCTGTGGACCGCTCAGGTCAGCACAGAAATCCTGGCCAGCCCCAAGACCAATGGCAAAGTGGTTGTGGTGCAAACCGTCGACAACCGACTTTTTGCCCTAGACGCCAATAGCGGTGAAGAGCTGTGGCAGCATGATGGCGATGCGCCCATTCTCACTGTGCGCGGCATCGGTGAAGCCCTGGTAACTGACAATATGGTGCTGTCTGGTTTCGATTCAGGAAAACTAATTGCGTTTAATGCCAGCAATGGCGCTCTGATATGGGAGTCGAGGATTGCATTGCCCCAGGGGCGGACAGAGCTGGAACGCATGGTGGATATCGATGGCCAACCCCTACTGGTGGGCGATGTGATTTACGCTGTTACCTATCAGGGCAGGCTGGGTGCTCTGTCTCGCGGTACCGGCCGCAGCCTGTGGTTCCAGGATAGCTCATCACACTTCTCTCCAGCCCAGAGTGGCGACAAAGTTTTTGTTACCGAGGAAGAGGATAGGGTGCGCGCCTTTAAGTCCGGCAGTGGCCAGGTGGTGTGGAGCAATGAGCAGCTGTTCCTACGTCGACTCACTGGCCCAGCCAAACTAGCGGGCACCATGGCGGTGGCCGATGCCGAGGGCTTTTTGCACCTGCTCGACCCTGTCGATGGTCATTTTGTTGGCCGGGTAAAGGTCGATGGCAGCGGTGTTAGTGCGCCTTTGCTCAGTCTGGGTAACAGTCTGATTGTGCAGTCTAATGCTGGCACCCTAAGCGCCTACAAACTCAAATAATAGCTCGCTCAAAAACTGGGGGGTGAGCAGGCCGTGATCAGTTCACAGGGTTCGCGGCCGACATTCTTAAAATGGTGGGGCTCGGAGCTTTTAAAATAATAGGCATCGCCCGCCTTAAGAATCTTTTTCTTCTCCCCGACCTGCACCTCCAGTGACCCGCTTAAAATAATCCCGCATTCCTCACCTTCGTGCTGAATCGCATGCTTGCCGGTGTGAGCGCCCGGCTGGTAGCACTCCTTCATCATCTGAATGGACTTATTGTGCAGATGATTGCCCACCTGCAAATAGGATACGCCGCCTTCCCCCAGCTGTAGTAGTTTATCGGCGCTAAAAAACACCTGGTCGGCATAACTAAAATCGTCAGCAAAAAAATCACTCAGACTGATGGGAATACCCCCCAGCACTTTTTTTAGCATGCCTACCGTGGGGTTTAGAGCGCCAGATTCAATTTGTGAAATCGTGGCATTGGCCACGCCAGAAGCCTTGGCTAGCTGACGCTGGGAAAGACCTGTTTTACTGCGAATCTCGCGCAGGCGGGTTCCGGTTTCACTATCCATGGGCTTTTACCTCAAAAAAACAAAAAGCTGTTTAGTATAATAAACGGTTAAATAATAAATACCATTAAAATCAGTGGGTTAATAATTTACAGCTAACTGGTTGTTTAACATGCTGGCTGGGTTTTACACTAGAGTTTACAGAGTCCTTGATCTCAAAAAATCACCAAACCGAGCCCCAATATGAATCATCAACCCTCAGACACAGCTATGGACGCCTACTGGATGCCCTTTACCGCTAACCGTGATTTTAAGCAGTCACCGCGGCTAATCGCCTCTGCCCAGGGGCACCATTACATCAGTAACGACGGGCGCAAAATTTACGATGGGTTCTCTGGTCTGTGGACCTCGGGCATTGGTCACTGTCATCCTAAAATTGTTGAAGCGGTGCAACACCAGGTGGCTGAGATGGACCTGTGCATGGGCTTTCAGCTGGGTCACAACAAAGCCTTTGAGTTGGCCGACAAGCTGACCGCTCTGGCACCAGATAGCCTCAACCATGCTTTCTTTACCAACTCAGGTTCCGAATCTGTGGACACAGCGCTAAAGATTGCCCTGGGCTATCACCGCGCCCGGGGCGACGCCAGCCGCACAAGATTAATCGGCCGCCAGCGCGGCTATCATGGCGTTAACTTTGGCGGTATTTCCGTGGGTGGCATTGGCCCTAACCGCAAGATGTTTAGCGCCAATCTGATTAATGGTGTGGACCATTTGCCCCATACCCATAACTTGGAACATGCGGCCTACAGTCAGGGTCAGCCGGAGTGGGGCTGTCATCTGGTCGAGGAGCTAGAGACTCTGGTAGCCCTTCACGATGCCAGCACCATTGCCGCGGTGATTGTGGAGCCGGTGGCCGGTTCAACCGGTATACTGCCGCCTCCTGTGGGTTACCTGGAACGCCTGCGGGAAATCTGTACCCAGCATGGAATTCTGTTGATTTTTGACGAGGTGATTACCGCCTTTGGTCGTGTGGGTGCGCCCTTTGCCGCCCAGCGTTTTGGCGTTACTCCAGATTTGATTACCACGGCCAAAGGCCTGACCAATGGAGTGATTCCCATGGGTGCTGTGCTGGTCACGGATGAGATCTACCAGGCCTTTATGCAGGGTCCGGCACAGGGTATTGAGCTCTTTCATGGCTACACCTATTCCGGTCATCCGGTTGCTGCGGCTGCCGGATTAGCTACGTTGGATGTCTACCAGGAAGAGGGTAGCTTTGAGCAGGCTCGGGCATTGGAGGGCCTATTTGCCGAGGCGATTCACCAGTTTGATGATCATCCCAGAGTAATCGATGTGCGCAATATAGGCCTGATGGGTGCCATTGAGTTGGCGCCTCGAGAGGGTGCCCCCGGTGCTCGCGGTCTGGATGCCCACAAGCATTGCTTCTGGGATGAGGATCTGGTGATTCGCAATGGCATGGATGTTTTGCAGTTTTCCCCCTTCCTAAATTCCAAGCCGGATGATATCCACAGTATGTTTGATGCTGTGCGGTGCGTATTGGATAAAATCACTTAATGTGAAACTGAGCAAAACACAGTAGAATGCCGCAGTTGAAACCTGCGGCATTTTTTTTATCCCATGATTCCTGTTATTGCCCTCGTAGGGCGCCCCAATGTTGGCAAGTCCACACTGTTTAATCGGCTCACCCGCAGTCGCGATGCGCTGGTGGCCAACTATTCCGGACTGACCCGCGATCGCAAATACGGCGACGGCGAAATGTACAACCGCCGCTTTATGGTGATTGACACCGGCGGTATTAGCGGTGAGGAAGAGGGCATAGATGTGGGCATGGCCGAGCAATCACTGCTGGCCATGGATGAAGCCGATATTGTACTGTTTATTGTCGATTGCCGTTCGGGAATTATTGCCGCCGACTATATGATTGCCGAAAAGCTGCGGCAGAAAAACCGCAAGGTCTATCTGGTGGCCAATAAGATTGACGGGCTAGACCCTGCTGAAGCACTGGCCGACTTTTACCAGCTGGGCTTTTCTGGCATGTTCCCCACCACCGCCACCCATGGCCGCGGTGTGCGCTCTATGATGGAAGAGTTGCTGGAGCCCTTCCCTGAATATGTTGAGCCGGATAACAGCGGTTTAAACAGTATCAAGATTGGTGTGGTGGGCCGCCCCAATGTGGGTAAGTCGACGCTGGTTAATCGCCTGCTGGGCGAAGATCGAGTGGTGGTCTACGACGAAGCCGGTACCACCAGAGACAGTGTGTATATAGATTATGAACGTCATGGTCAGGAATACACGCTGATCGATACGGCGGGGGTGCGCAAGCGCAAAAATATCAAACTGGCGATAGAAAAGTTTTCCATTGTTAAAACATTGCAGGCCATTGATGATGCCAATGTGGTCATTCTGATGGTCGATGCCCAGGAGGGTTTGGTGGAGCAGGATCTGCACCTGATGGGCTCGGTGATCGATGCCGGCCGTGGCCTGGTGGTAGGCATTAATAAGTGGGATGGCCTGGACCCAGATAAGCGCGAGAAAATTAAAGCCGATATAAAACGCCGCCTGCGTTTTGCCGAGTTTGCCGATGTGCACTTTATCTCTGCACTGCATGGCACCGGAGTGGGTAATCTCTATGACAGTATTCAGTCAGCCTATCGAGCTGCTACGGATGCACTGAGTACTACCAGACTGACCAAGGTATTGGAAGGAGCGGTAGAAGAGCACCAGCCGCCTATGGTGCATGGCCGTCGCATTAAGCTGCGCTATGCCCATGCCGGTGGTCGTAACCCGCCGGTAATTATTATCCATGGTAACCAGAC